>JAUXKG010000153.1 GCA_030624355.1 Acidobacteriota bacterium | reverse complement strand
CGATGGCAAGGCGTGCAACGAAGGGCCCCGCAGGCGTACTCGTGCGGTACGCCGAGGAGCCCGAGGAAGTACAACGCCGTCAGCGCGGATGGTTGCAGCCCTGCAGTAGACAACTTATGCATCATTCGGGCTACTGCAACGCAGGCATGATCTGATCGGCCAGAAGGGTGATGGCTTCCCGGTAATCGGGGCCCAGCTTGGCCAAGGCAATTTGATCGTAGCCCAGATCGGCGGCGATCTCGCTCAACTGGACGATCTGTTCGACCGCTTCCTCCGGCTGGCCGGCCACGTAACAGGCTCGCACCATGTCTTCGGTCACGACAGAGGCGGCTTCTGTGATGCTGGCTCCTGCCTCCAGACGTTCCTTGAGTTTTAAGACCTGCTCCCGCTTCACGCCCAGAGCGTCATACTCCTCTGCCGTGAACCCCAAGGTCTCCCACTGCAGTGCTGCTTGGGCTACCTGCCGCTTGGGGTACTCGAGAGCCTTGCTTCGGTCCTGAGAGATCGAAACGTTCAGCTCGCACATCTTTCGCAGTGTCAGTCCGGGCTGATTCTGGCGGGCCGAGTCCTCGGCAATCCTGAGCATGCCGGCCTGGCGCCCGGCACGAACCATCGAGATGAAGGTTCCCGATGAAATCAATCCGTCCATGACTTGACCGGTCACCTTCAGCGCCTTGGGTCCGATTCCGCCCCCGTAAAAGCAGAAGGGCGAGGCGGGCGAGAAGCTGAGCTGAAACTTTCCGCTGGGGTTGAGGTGATAGTAATCTCGAAGAAGGGGATAATCCCGATAGGCCGCTTTCTCCCCGGCCAGTACTTGGCGCATAAACTGGGCTGTTTCCCGGACCATGGTCAGAGGCCTGACGACCTCGACCTCCCGGGCTGTGATGGCCAGGCTGCCCCGCGCCAGGCCAACACCAATCTCACGTCCCTCACACAGCTCGGACAGAGCGGCCAACGAGCCGACCAGGTCCAGTGGCTGGTGAAAATAGGGGACCAGAACGGCGGTTCCGATGGGGATGGGAACCTGTGCCGCAACGGCACTCAACAGCACAATGGGAGGACGGTAGCCCACATTGTCATTGATCCAAAGCTGGTGAAATCCCTTGTCGTGGGCCAGCCGGGCCAGTTCCACCCACTCGGGAATGGAATAGTGGGTGGCGATATGAGTTACAAACTGAAGGCCAAAATCTCCCTTGAATTTTGTCATCGAACAGTTCCGGTCCGACCGTCTTGCCTCTCAGTCAGACCGGATCATTGCGCTGTCTGGCTATTTGCTGGCGAACAGGTCCAGAAGTCGGTCCACCTGGTCCTGGGCAGCCGGCCTGAGACAGGCTACCTGCACGCCGGCATCCTCGAAGTCCTGAACTCGCTTCAACACCTCATCCGGAGTTCCGGAAGCCGTCATGCTCTCCACATAGGAGTCGGGGATGGTCTCGATCAGAGCGTCCACTCCGCCTTTTTCCCAAGCCTCCTCAAACTTGGGAATATCCTCCTCCTTGATACAGGGCTCACCTATGGTCATCAGGGGGCGTGTGGCAAAGGGAAACTGAATCGGCTTGAAGCGGGTGGCCAGCTCGGGGCGCATCCGATCTATCGCTTTCTGGTGATCATCTTCAACCGAGCAGTTGACCAGTTTGTAGACGGCAAACTTGGACCAGTCGCGACCCGCTTCCTCGACGGCTGCCTTCACGATCTTGATGGCATTAGCTGTGTACACATCTGAGCAAAGAGCATTCAGCATCACACCATCGCCAATCTTTCCGGCCAGTTTTAGACCCACGGTGCTGGTGGCCGGGATCAGAAGCGGAATTTCCTTACGGAAGGGCGTAAAACCCAGCTGGACATCGTCCAGGTGGATCACTTCGCCGTGGTAGGAGATCTTTTCTCCGGTCAGAAGAAGGCGCATGGACTCCACCCATTCCCGAAGCGTCAGAGTGGCCTTGAGGGGTTCAAGCGAGTGCACCTTGGCGTGCCCTTTGGTACAGGCCCCGGGAGCCAGATAGACCCGGCCCTGTGTCAGCTCATCCAGAGAGGCCAGGGTTTGGGCCATGATGACGGGAGTGCGCAAGCGGACGATCTGGGTCCATCCCAGACTCATTTTGGTGGTGGCGAGGCCAATCGCAGCAATGGCTGTCACCGAATCCCGCATCAGCTCGATCGTTTCCGAGAAAAAGCCCATTTCAAAACCGCGGTCTTCCGCCTTCTTCATCGACTTTGCCATTTCCCGAGCGTCCATGAATTTTCCGTATCCGAGTGCGAAACCGACTCTTGCCATGATCTGTCGATCCTCCTTTGGGTGTTTCTAAACGTTACTATGCTGGACCGGAGTATGCATAATCCGGTCCAGTGGCACCACATAGTTAGGCAGAGGGCATGCCCGTGTCAAGCCTGTCGCCGGGTGAGTCCAGAACGGGTCGTGAGGCTGCCCGTCTTTGATGACTTGCAAGGACGATTGAAAATACAAGACAATCTGGCTCTCCATCCGATTGAGCGGGGTCTTTCTAGTTGTTTTCGTCTTCGCTCACCTGTGGCTTCTCCACTATGCCGGATCTGCTGATGTGACCTTCCAGGAGGTTTCGGTCAAACTGCGTTCTCCCCTTTATCTGTTTCTGGATCTTGGACTGCTGGCTTTGGCCCTTTACCACGGACTGATGGGATTCATCAGAGTGGTCGGCGATCTGGGAGTGCTGGGGGTGCGGGGTGAGAGAGTGCTTCGCTGGGTCTCGTTGGCGGTGGGCCTCACCAGCCTGGTGCTGGGCTATAGAATCCTCCAGGCATTTTCGGAAAAGTAGCCACGGAGAAAAAGACAGTCTTATCTGCTTTTTTCTCTGTCAGTTGTCAGCCTAGTCATTCGACACTCGACACTCGTCAATCGTCACTCATCAGCTGCCATCCCAGTCATTCGACACTCGACACTCGTCAATCGGCACTCATCAGTCGTCAGCCCAGTCATTCGACACTCGACACTCGTCAATCGACATTGATCAGCTGCCATCCCAGTCATTCGACACTCGACACTCGTCAATCGACATTGATCAATACTCATCCAGGGGGAGCAGGATGAACTTTCCGCCCGCTTCCTCTTCCAAGCGGATCAATTCGTCTCTGGGGGGCATCCCTATCTTGGCGCCGTGTTGGGCCAGCTCATCTATGAAGAGTTCTCGAATGCGCAGATCTTCGTCCTTAAAGGAGATCTGTATGTTTTCCTCGGTACTGAGTCCCTCAGCCGTGACTGAGAACATCTCATTGCCGGGAGGCCCTCCCAGCTTGATAAAGCGGGCCGCGTCTTGTCCGTTGTTGAAGTGCTGGTGGTACCACTGGGTGGGTGGCACGAACAGGATTCCCGGTCCCCAGTCCACCCGTTGCACCTGATCGGCATGGCCATTCTTCCAGGGAGTGGCAGTGGTTTCCAGAGGCCACAGCAGAGTGTAGCCGGTTCCGGAGAGCAGAATAATGGTGTTGCCCGCGTTGTGGCGATGTCCCCGCTCGTAGGTTCCGACCGGGAACTGCTCGATGTGCGAAGGCATGCCGCTCTTTGACATGACAAAATGGCGATCCACATCCTTGTACCCCTGGCCGGCACGAAACAAGCGGTAGGTCCAGGCGTTGCGAACCACATTGACGATGGAGAGCGAATGATGATCGACGTTCGGCCCGAAATCGATGCTGTTCTCGGGATCAAAATAGTCGGGCTGACTGGCGAAACGATCCACAAAATCGTAGGAGTTGTTGAAGATGAAGTCACGGGTTCGAAAGACGTCGATGATCAAGGGCAGAGTCGTTTCAGCTGCTATGCGAGCCGGCTGGCTCCCCTTGTTGAAGTGTTGATGCCAGGTGTTCAGGGGAGGGGCGAAAATGAAGCCTTTTTTCCAGCGCACGACGGCTTTGTTGTCCGGATCGGAATCTCGCCAGATGTGGGTCTCTCCCTCTCCGGACAAGACGATTATATGTTCTTCATAGATGTGTCGTATGGGCTTGGTACCGGCTCCTGGCTGGATCTCCATCACCCAGTTGTCGACTGCCCCGCCCATGCCTTCCAGGTTGGCGTAAGCGCCCCAGATCCCCTCTCCGTGACGTTTCCAGGGCTTGAGCTCCAGCTTGTACATGTCGACTGCCCAGCCTGTGTAGACCGGGACACTCTCTTCTTCAAGAAAACGCTGGTAGGTGGTTTTCGCAGCCAGGTCCACGTATTCACTGTCGGGACGAAACCGGTAGCTATCCTCGCCGATCTGCCCATGAAGACCCGACCACAAAAGAGTCACGGGTAGCAGGAAGAGTAACGCATTTCTCAAACTGGGTTGTGGATGACCTTTCATGTTCACCTCCGTTAGGAACGACTGGGTGTTGTGGACAGGATCATAGTGGATCGACGAGGCTACTGCAATCGGTCATCACGGATTGCACGGATTAACCAACACGGATTGACAGACACGGATTAACACGGATTAGCGAACACGCATGGACACGGATTAAGAAAGGTGGTTCTTGTTAGTGGTCATTCGACACTCGACACTCGTCAATCGACAATGCTCAGGGTCAGCTGTCAGCGGCCGAAGGCCATCGACACTCGACACTCGTCAATCGACAATCTTCTTCACTTGCCGTAGGTGTTGTGCAGCGTGCCGATGCCGTCGATCTTGATTTCCACAGTACTCCCCGGACGCATGGGCAGCACACCCGTGGAGGTGCCGCAGCAGATCACGTCACCCGGGTAAAAGGTCATGTCACGGGAGAGCAATTGCACCAGCTCACTGGGAGAGAAGATCATGTCACTGACGGGGTAGTCCTGTCGAACCCTTCCGTTGAGCAGGGTTTGAATCTGAAGGGTCTCGGGATCGATGTCTGTCACCAGCGCCGGACCAAAGGTGCCGAATCCGTCGAAGCTCTTGGCACGACTCCACTGGGCGAACGACTCATCCTTGTCGAGTAACTGGAATGCTGTCACGTCGTTGACACAGGTGTATCCGAAGACACAGTCTGTCACTTCCGCTTCAGAGACATTCTTGCAGGTTTTTCCGAAGACGATGCCCAGTTCCCCTTCGTACATCACCCGGCCGTCGTAGGATTCGGGTTTCGGGATGTTTGTGTTGGTGGGCAGAAAACTGGAGGTTGGCTTGATGAAAAAAAGGGGCTCTTCCGGAATGGACAAGCCTTGTTTGGTGGCTGCCGCACGGAGGTTATTCACCAAGCCCACCATCTTGGTCGGTTCGGTAGGAGTGAGTAGTTTGACCGCCTCCAGCGGCACCCGCTCAGAGGTCCCTTTCGGTTGATCGAACAGGTCCCCCTCGTGAACGGTAATCTGCTCATCTTCCAGTGTGCCGAATGAAATCTTGTCCTCGTGTCTGAAGCGTACCCAGTGACTCATAGTTTTTTTCTCTTAATTAGCCGCCGTGTCGTACACATAATCGTAGGCGGACAGGACCGCTGCCGACAGTTCTCCAGCCTCGACCTGGCCCACCAGCTCTTCCCGCTTCATATCAAAAACGGCCCCGACGATCTGCTGACGCTCCTCCTCCTCGGACTCGATGATGGAGAGCAGAATCCTCGAGCCGTACATGATCCACTCCGGATGAAGAAGCTGGCTCTGCAGCAAATTCATGACAAGCGGGGCTTTGCTCCGGTCGAAACGGCTCACGATGCCCTGCCGATCCTGCTCGGCGAAGTACTCCTCCACGTCCTTTGTTCTTTCATTCAGCAGACGGATCATGAGCTCTTCGGTGACACGGTCTCCCTGCTGGGTCGTTTTTCCATCCCGTGTTAGTTCAACCTGATGGTGAAGAGTGGTCCACAGCCAATGCCAGAAGATTTCGTAAGTGGCAAAATCATTCATCAGGCGCGTTCCGCTCAAGTAGTCGTCAATGGCAGCCGCATTGTTTCCATTCAGTTGCTGGAACATGTATTCAGAGGCCATGTAGATCGCATAGCGCAGGCCTTCCTCTGTAACTGAACCCTGGGGAACGTCAAACAACTCGTTCCAGGCTTCGTCGGAGAAAAGATTTTCGGTGGTGAGATCCTGGCTGGAAACCACATTGGGCGTGATCTGGCCGTCTTTGAGCAGATCCAACCCCTCCAAGATGGTGCGTTCGTCATCGCTGGCTCGGTTGACGATCTCCTGCAGCTCACTGGTCTCCTCACCCACGTTGTACTCGGCCTTCAGAGACTCTTCTCCGGCACGAACGTACTCATTCTCTGTAGTGGCCACCCAGCTCTGTCTGTAGGTGTCATGGAGTTTTCCGTCAATCAGAAACAAGCCCGTAAGCCTTTCCCGAAGCTTGTCGAACCAGATCGATCGGACCGCCTTGTCATTGATCTCTTTGGGCTGTCTCGGATTCTTCATGACGGCAGACATGCCTCCCACTGGAAAGCCGTTCACCAGCAGGGTCAGCAGAGCGTTTCTGCGCGTAT
>JAUXKG010000107.1 GCA_030624355.1 Acidobacteriota bacterium | reverse complement strand
TGCTAAGATCACCGATGACTCGAGTGGTCTCGGTCACGCTAGTGTTGGAGGAGTCGAGATCCGGCTCAGTCCCGGCTACTTGAGCCGAATTCGTGATAATGATTCCCGGCGACGTGGGGATCACCACAATGGTGACTCGAACCACGGTTCCTTCGTCCAGCGAACCCAGGTCGCAGGTGACCGTAGCAACAGATTGACTGCAGCTGCCTTGCTCCGCATCGGCTGAGACAAAGGTCACTTCCTCAGGCAAGGTATCGGTCAACGTCACATCGGTGGCATTCGAGGGACCATTGTTGGTTACTCCGACATCGTAAGTGAGGTTCTGGCCAACCGTCACAGGATCGGGTGAATCACTCTTGGTAATCGAAAGGTCAATACCAATGTTTACTTCGGTGGTTTCCACCACGCTGTTGTTCGAGGATTCGGGATCCGACTGTCCAAAAAGGATGGCCAAGTCACTAAGCATAGCTTCGGCGGAATTTGTGATCATTCCCAACGACGTGGGGATCACTTTAATCATGACCTGTACCTCAACCCCGTTAGCCAGCGAGTCCAGCTCACAGGTCACCGTGCCCGCCGACTCACTGCAGTTCCCTTGCGCCGGATCCGCCAAAACAAAGATCACACTCCCGGGCAGGGAATCGATCAACGTCACAGCCAAAGCGTCTGAGGGACCATTGTTTGTCACCCGGACATCGTAAGTGAGGTTCTGGCCAACGAATACCGGATCGGACGAGTCGCTTATAGTTACTGAAATGTCGGCATCCTGGGCCATAACTGTGGAGGATAAAAGCAGTCCGGTGCCCAACAGGAGAACCAACAAACCTTTGGTAACAAAAGAAATACGATTCAAGAGTCTCACTCAGGATCCCTCTCCCGCAATGTCCATTTTATACTTGAGACCTGACCATCAGTATACGTGAAGACAGACAAGTGAGTGGGCCGTGACGGTTCCGGCCCGCCTTGACCTACCCGGGTCGATCAGGGTACCGTGCCTGCTCAGTCCCTCTAGGTCCATTCTCAGGTTTCTAGGTCTACAGGATGAAAAGGCTTCGGATGATAGTACCGAGACGGTGCGCAAGATCGTCCGGGCACTGGATCAGATGGAACCGCAGCAGGCCCGCTACACTGCCGCCTTCGCTTATATTCTCGGTCGTATCGCTCATGCCGATCTCACAATCAGCGACGAGGAGACCGGCGAAATGGAGCAGATCGTCATGAAGTACGGACACCTGCCTGAGGAACAAGCCATTATGGTAGTGCAGATCGCCAAGACCCAGAACCTGCTCTTTGGTCACACCGAAAACTATCTGGTAACCCGTCAGTTCAATGAGATCGCCGACCAGAACCAAAAGCTCGACCTTTTAAGCTGTCTTTTCGCAGTTTCCGCCAGCGATCAGGACGTGTCGGGAGCTGAGGATCGGGAGATCCGACAGGTGGCCAGCGAACTAAAACTGAGACACAAGGACTTCATCGCCGTTCGCACCAGCTACCGCGATCATCTCTCCGTCCTGAAAAAGCCAGAGAACCCACGCCAGAAGTAGTGTGCCGTGTCCTTCAATCTGAAGCCTCGAGACCTTCGGACTCCTGCGCAGATGACTCACAGTCGGCACAGGGGCAAAGATCGCGAAGGAACTCAAAGGTGTAGATTCCGTGAGAGTGGCTGTCGCTCCAGTGAACTCTGAGCGCGTAACGACCCACTAACTGCAGTGAGGTGGGAACAACATCTTCAGACACGTCAGCGGACTTCAGGACTCGACGTCCCGTCCACTCATCCACACATCCGGCACAGGGACACCTCAACCGCAGATAACGGGCTGGATAGGTGCTCTGGTGGCCGTCCTTCCACACGATTCTGAGGTCGTGAAGGTTGGCCCGACTAATCTCGCTGGGAATAGGCCGACTATCCATCAAGAGTGTTAGAAGGGCTAGAAGGAAACTTTGATATCTTGCTCAAAGGCACCTGACATTGCGTGGATACTGATTTGAGCCGCCAGGCGCTCCGCCACCTGAACAAAGGCCTTGGCCTGCTCCGAGTCCGCATCCGCCATAACGACTGGCTTTCCCTGATCGGAATACTCACGAATACTGGTAGAGAGCGGAATCTCTCCCAGAAAGGGAATATCCATCTCCTGGCTGATTCGGATTCCTCCGCCCGTGCCAAAAATCTCATCACGCTCGCCACAATGGGGGCACAGGTAGTAGCTCATGTTTTCCACAATCCCGAGAATGGGTGTATTGAGTTGATTGAACATCAGAATAGCCTTCTTTGCCACGTTTAAGGCAACATCCTGAGGGGTTGAAACTACTAACGCTCCGGTCAGGGAAACCTTCTGACATAGACTCAGTTGGATGTCCCCGGTACCCGGAGGAAGATCGATAATGAGGTAGTCCAGATCGCCCCACTCCACTCCTCCCAGAAACTGAGTCATCATCTTGTCCAACATCGGCCCGCGCCAAATTGCCGCTTTGTCCTCAGGCAGAAAGAACCCCATGGAAATAACCTTCAGACCATATTGGGAGACCGGGATGATTTGATTGTGTGAGCCCATGCCCGGCTTTGTTGAGATTCCCAACAAAGTGGGAATGCTCGGTCCATATATGTCAGCATCCATCAGGCCTACCTTGGCTCCGCTTTGGACCAAGGCCATCGCCAAATTGGCACTGACTGTCGATTTGCCGACACCTCCCTTTCCACTGCCAACCGGCACAATGTTCTTGACCCCAGGCATTAGGGACTGGCCTTCCGGAAGAGAGGAACGCACCTGAGCAGTCATCTCGACATTGGCTTCATTGATTCCCGGCAGTTCCAGGATCGCCTGCCTGGCCTGCTCCCTCATCTGATCTTTCACCGGGCAGGCAGGGGTCGTCAGCTCGATGGTGACCGCAGCTACACCGCCACACAGCTTGACCTCTTTGACAAAACCAAGCGAAACAATATCACGTCCCAAGTCAGGGTCGTGTACGCTCTTCAATGCTTCCAAAATAGTGTTCTTGTCTATCTCTGACATGAGTCGTCCGCCTCCCAGGATCTATACTAACAGTCCCTTGATGAATTATATCCAAACGGCTGCCCGCATGTTTGGCTCGGCACAAGGGACGTATACTCGTCTTGGAATGTGATCGTGGCCTGTGTATGATCTCTGCATTGTGTCGGTGAGTCCTGAAGAGACGAATTCCCCATCTGATGTCGAGGTCGTACTCTATTCAGACGGTGCTTGTGCGGGCAATCCCGGACCCGGCGGATGGGCCTTTATTCTCCATCATCTACCCAGCGGCAAGGTCTTGGAAGTCAGCGGAGCCGTACCACTCACCACCAACAACCAGATGGAACTACAGGCCGCAATTGAGGGTCTGGAACATCTGAAACGACCGACCAATGTGCGGCTGGTGACCGATAGCACCTATCTCAAGAAGGGAATCACCGAGTGGATCCACAATTGGAAACGTCGAGGTTGGAAGAGAAAAACCAGTAACGGCCTCAAGCCCGTGAAGAATGTCGAACAGTGGATGGAACTGGATGAGCTGGTTCAAAAACACAAGGTCTTCTTTGAGCTTGTGCGAGGTCACTCGGGACACCCTGAAAACGAGAGGTGTGACGAGCTGGCAGTGCAAGCCTACAAGGACTTGCAAGCCACAGACACGGATGGACAGGGATTAACGAACACAGATTGACACGAGACACGGATTTACACGGATTAAGAATGGTACTTCTTGTCAGTTGTTACTCGACAATCGTCAATCGACAGTTGTCAGCTGTTAGCGGCCATCGGTCAGGGGGCAGGCGGTCAGCTCGACGTTGATGGTTCAAACGGGCAAAAGTCTGTTGTCGGAGTTAAACAGGAAACCGAACTTACGATAAAATAGGAGCCCAATGAACTTCAAGACGCCGACTTCACATTTGATCCTCTTCCACATGGCCATAGGTTGGGCTGTCTGTCTTTCCCTGTTTGCGGCTGAGTCGGAGTTGAAGTCTGACCTGGTTAAAAGGCGTCACGCCATGATGGAGAAGATTGGTAACCGGGGCATGCTTATTCTATTTAGTGGAGACCGACGAACATATTCCCGCGACGTCAATTACGAATTCAGACAGGAAAGCAACCTGTACTACCTGACAGGAATTCGACAGCATGGCATCACACTGGTGCTGATGCCCGGAAATTCTTCGCGCCGCGAGATACTCTTCCTTCCCGATCGCAGTGCCAATAAGGAGCTTTGGACTGGGAAAATGTTGAGTGTGGCGGAAGCGGCTGAAATCAGCGGTATACGGAATGTTTGGAGTGCATCCGAATTTGAGCCATTCATTGATTCCGTCTTCTACGGGCGCCCCTACCGCACCAGTCGCTACTCCACAACCACTGAATATAGAGATTTCTTCTCCGGCCTGCGGCAGGGCAAGGCTGAGGTTTTTCTTCTTTTGGAGTCACGTCCTGGATTGACTGGGAAGCTCAGCAAGGAATATGAATTCTCCGATCGCCTTCGCAAGCGTTTCACCGGACTTCAGATAAAAGACGCCTCCTCGTTCTTCCATCAGTTAAGGGTGATCAAATCACCCTACGAAATCAGTCAGCTTCGTGAAGCCATCGACGTTACGGTACAGGCTCATCTGGAGGCTATGAAGAATATTCGTTCGGATATGTGGGAGTACGAAATCGAGGCTCTGATCGAATATACGTTCAAAAAAAGCTCTTCTTATTCTGCCTTTCCGTCCATTGTCGCCTCCGGTCTGAATGCTACGACACTTCACTACCAGTCGAGTCAGAAACAAATTCACGATGGTGAGCTTTTGTTGATGGACGTCGGAGCTGAGCACAACTACTACGCAGCTGATATTACTCGAACAGTTCCCGTGAATGGAAAATTCAGCAAACAGCAGGCACAAATTTATCAGCTCGTGCTGGATGCTCAACGTGCGGCTTTGGCGATCATCAGGCCGGGCTTGCCGATCTCCAGTGTCCATCAGAAAGCAGTGGAGATCATTCGCAAGGGATTATTCAAAATGGATCTGATCACCAGCGAAGAAGGAACCCAGTACCGCGTCTTTTTCCCACACGGCACCAGACATTTTTTGGGGTTGGACACGCATGATGTAGGACAGAGTGAGCGCCTGCAAAGCGGCATGGTTATCACAGTTGAGCCGGGAATCTATGTAAGAGAAGACTCCCTCGACAGGCTACTTGAAAGAGGCGTCACAGCAAAGCAACTGGACACGATTCGACGCTCAATTGAGAAGTACAAATCCATCGGAGTTCGAATCGAAGACGACGTTCTAGTGACAGACGAAGGATACGAATTGCTTTCCAAACAGCTACCTCGTGAGATAACAGAAATAGAAGCACTGATGGCAAACAACGAAAACAGCCGTTGAAGAACAAACGATAACCCACAACTTTTGTCACACCAAGAGGTTATAAAGGCACAAATTTCTTCAAGAAAGGAGGAAGGCATGCCAAAGAAAAAAAAGAAGGCGACAAAGAAGGCAGCCAAGAAGCGCACCGCCAGGAAGAAAGCTACCAAGAAGAAGAAAAAGGCTGTAAAGAAGAAGGCCGCCAAAAAGAAAGCTGTAAAGAAGAAGGCCAAGAAAAAGGCTACCAAGAAGAAGACCGCGAAAAAGAAAAAGAAGAAAGCCGCCAAGAAACGAAGACGGTAGCCTCCCGCGGGCTCGATAGCCTTGGTTGTCGAGCCCGCACCTCAAGTGTAACGTTCTCTCCAATATCTCCTCCACTCCGTTTCCTTCACTCTCGCCAATTCGCTTCACCACGTTATCGACCTCCGCTTGTATGAAACAAATTGCAAAGATATAATCCGACTCACATGTCGGAGGGAGTCGTCAGAATCTTGCGGCCCGACGGGAGGCTGGAGGAGGGTCAAACTGCGCCCTCTTTGGGCGCCGAGGACCTTATTCACCTCTACCGCGGGATGCTGCTCAACCGCCGAGTGGATGAGAGAATGACCACTCTTCAGCGGCAGGGGAGAATCGGGTTTTACGTGGGCTCTACCGGTGAAGAGGCCTCCGTCATAGGAAGTGCCTTCGCCCTTAAAGAGAGCGATTGGATCATTCCCTGTTATCGCGAGCTGGGAGCAGCACTGCTGCGTGGCTTCACCCTGTTCGAGTTGTGCTGCCAGCTTTTCGGCAATGCTCAAGATGCCATCAAGGGCCGCCAGATGCCCAACCACTACGCCTCAGCAAAACTGCGCTTTGGATCCATTTCAAGTCCAGTAGGCACTCAAATCCCTCACGCTACCGGAATTGGACTGGCCGCCCGACTGCGAGGCCAATCGGATCTGGCTCTGGTGTACTTCGGAGATGGTGCTACCTCTACCGGCGATTTCCATGCCGCTTTGAATTTCGCAGCTGTCTACAAGGCTGCCACCATTTTTCTGTGCCGCAACAACCAGTGGGCCATCTCAGTCGCCTGTCAGCAGCAGACTGCCGCAGAGTCGCTGGCGATCAAATCGACGGCCTATGGTATGGAAGGAGTGCGAGTCGATGGTAACGACATCTTGGGGGTCTATGAAGTAACCCGACAGGCCGCCTGCAGAGCTCGGAGCGGTGAGGGACCCACGCTAATTGAGGCTGTAACCTACCGCATGGGAGCGCATTCTACTTCAGATGATCCTCGAGCCTACCGCGATGAAAAAGAGGTGGCGGAGTGGAAACAGAAAGATCCGCTACATCGCTTCAAGAACTACTTGATGGCAGAGAAGTTCTGGAATGAGGAAAAGGATCAGCACTTGGAGCAAGAGATCAAGAAGGAAATTCACACGGCAGTCACAGAAGCAGAGCAAATCGGTCCACCCGACATTGCAACCATGTTTGAGGATGTCCTCGATCAGGTCCCATGGCATCTGAGAGATCAGCTCAACGAGGTGTACGAAAGCCGAGAGCCGGACGCCGTCGAACAAGAGATATAGCACCTGACAGCCATGGCCACCATAAACGTCATTCAGGCAGTCAACCAGGCCTTGAGCGTCGAAATGAGGCGCGATGAGCGTGTCATCGTTCTGGGTGAAGATATAGGAAAGTTCGGGGGCGTTTTTCGTGCTACGAAAGGGCTGCTCGATGAGTTCGGTGCCGATCGGGTTTTCGACACACCACTGGCAGAGAATGGAATCATCGGTACCGCTATCGGAATGACTCTTTACGGATTGCGACCTGTTCCAGAAATTCAATTTTCTGACTTCATCTATCCGGCTTTTGATCAAATCGTCAGCGAATTGGCCAAGATGCGCTACCGTTCCGGAGGACAGTTTTTCTGTCCTATGGTCATTCGTGCTCCCTGTGGAGGAGGAATCAAAGGTGGGCTCTACCACTCACAAAGCCCGGAGGCCTATTTTATTCACACGGCCGGCCTCAAGGTGGTTATGCCATCCAATCCCTACGATGCGAAGGGCCTGCTAATCGCCTCCATCCGAGACGAAAATCCCGTCATTTTTCTGGAACCGAAAAGTATCTATAGAGCGAGTAAGGGTGAGGTTCCCGAGGGAGAATACACCGTCGCGTTGAGCAAGGCTAAAGTGGTT
>JAUXKG010000332.1 GCA_030624355.1 Acidobacteriota bacterium | reverse complement strand
TCAGGACTGGCTATAAATGCGGAAAAAGTTCCTTCACCGTCGCGAATATGGGCGTGGGCGCCCATGGGAAGTTGGCATCCTCCTCCCATCTTCTTCATAAATTGCCTTTCGGCCAGAGTGCAAAGCTGGCTTGGCCTATGACCAAGAGGCTCCACGACCCGACGCGTCGACATATCGTCAGATCGAATCTCAACAGCCAGTGCCCCCTGGCCAACGGCCGGGATCATCTCCTGAACGGGGAAAACATAGCTGATCTTTTGCTGTAGTTCCAACCGTTTCAGACCGGCTGCGGCCAGCACAACGCCATCCAGTCCCTTCTCCTTCATTTTCCCGATTCGGGTATCGATGTTGCCTCGGACTGGGCAGATGCTCAAGTCTTCCCGGAGCGATCTGAGTTGTACTGTGCGGCGAAGTGAACCGGTACCCAGCCGTGCCCCTGGAGGTAGATCTGAAAAGGAAGTCTGCGGGACAGCAGCCACCAGGACATCACGAGGATCCTCCCTCTCAGGAATGGCTGCCAAACAAAGCCCCTCCGGTTGTTCGCTGGGGAGGTCCTTGAGACTGTGAACGGAAAGATCAACCTGCCCTCTCAAAAGAGCTTCCTCGAGTTCCTTAACGAAGAGTCCCTTGATGGATTCCGATGAGTGCGCCAGATCGGGCTGTGAGAGTGTGTCTCCAGAGGTTCGAATAATCTCAATGCGCGTTACAAGATTCGGGTTGTGGGAGAGGATGGACTGCTCGATCAGTTTTGCCTGGTGTCGAGCCAGACGGCTGCCCCTGGATCCAATGATGAGTGGCTTCACTTCTGCGAGTCCCGCTTAAAGATGTTCAGGAACGTCTTGATAGTCTGATAGCGGCGCACGGGACTTTCATCCCGGCTCTTGATTGCGGTAATCAGAGGATGAGCAATTTTGTGAGCGGTCTTCCTGATAATTTTTTCCATTCGATCATATTCATCGGAGGGCAAGGTGTTCTGGTGGACTTTGAGTTCGGTAAGACAGATTTCTTCGATGCGTTCCCGGAGTTCACCCAGCAGTGGCCCAATACTTTGTGTATTCATCCGCAGTCTGAAATTGTCGACTTCTTTGTCAACAATCTCTTCGGCAAGCTCTGCTTCCTGATGGCGTTCACGAAGGTTGGCATCCATAACGGATTGGAGGTCATCGATGTCATACAGAAAAACGTTGTCGATATTGTTGACCTGGGGCTCAACGTTGCGTGGAACAGAGATGTCGATGACGAAAAGAGGACGATACCTGCGCTCTCGGATGACGGCTTCGACCAGACGAGAATCCAGAACAAAGGAGCTGGAACTCGTTGAAACAAGAACAATGTCCGATTGAACCAGATGTGTCTGCAGGGCGTCGAAAGAGACACTCTTTCCATGAAATTGAGAGGCCATCTGCTGTGGACTCTCGGGGCGACGACTGGCTACCGAGATTTGCCGGACGCCGGAGTCTGCCAGGCTGCGCGCAGCCAGAGCGCCCATTGTCCCAGAACCCAACAGCAGGACTGACTTCTCCGATAGATTCCCGAAGATTTTTCGAGCCAGTTCAACCGCCACCGAGCTGATCGATACGGCCGAAGTGCCGATCCGAGTCACACTTCTCACTCGCTTGGCGACAAAGAAGGCCCTGGGGATCAGACTCTTCAGATCGTGGCCGATGCTCCCAGCCTGGTGGGCCAACAGATAAGCCTGTTTCATTTGAGACAGTATCTGGGGTTCTCCCACCACCATGGCATCCAGGCTGGAGGCTACTCGGAAGACATGGCGGATGGCATCGTGTCTCTGGTAGGCATACAGGTAATCTTCCAGGAAAGGGGGTTGCAGGGCGTGGTAGCTATAGAGGAATTTCTTGATTGAGTCTACCGCTTCCAGCTGACCGTCTGTTCCTTCAGCAATAATCTCGACTCGGTTGCAAGTGGAGAGGATCATGCCTTCCTGGAGGCCGAATTCTGTTCTGAGGCGCAGCAAGGCGGCACTGAGCCGATCTTCGCCAAAGGCGATGCGCTCACGGACCTCGATGGGCGCAGTCTTATGGCTGAGGCCGACTAGAACCAGACTCATGTTTTCAAAACCACACTATTCAATGCCAGAAGTCCCCAGTTGCTGGACGTCAACAAACGGACGTGCTTCTCGTAACAGGGATGGTTCCACCGGCTATAGAAAAGAGTGCAGTCCCCCTAAGTAACGGGCTCCCAGAAAGGTGAAGAGAACCGAAAGAAATCCGGCCATACTGATGACTGCAGCCCGTTTGCCACGCCATCCTGCCGTCACCCTTAAATAGATCAGGAGAAGGTAGATTCCCCAGGTCACAAATGCTGCAATGACTTTAGGATCTCTCTGCCAGCCCTGAACCCAATCCTGTTCCGCCCAGATGGCTCCTGCTAAGAGCCCCAGTGTCATGAAGGAAAAGCCAGCAATGAGAAACCTGAGAAAGAGGTCATCCAACTGCAGTAGAGACGGCAACCAATAGTAGAACATCTTCGGTTTCTTGCTCTTCAACTCCCGTTCTTGGAACAGATAGAGAAGGCTGGCAATGAAGGTCACGAAGAACATTCCATAAGCAAGAAAGAGGCAGCTGGTGTGCAAATAAATCCAGGAGCTGCTCAGGATTTCAGGTACGGGAGAAGATTTAATAAAGATAGTCCCCAGCATGAGGACAGTTATTAGCGGTAGTAGAAAGATTCCAAGCGGATTGATTCGATATCGCAAGTAAGAAATGAAGAAGCAGAGGGAGACTGTCCAGGCAAAGAAAGCCAGGGATTCCTTCAGGTCAGTCAAGGGGAAGTGAGCCTTTTCGATTCCGCTGTAGATGAGAAAGGCCGAGTGCAAGGTGAATCCCACCGCCACGGAAGCCGTGGCTACTTTGTAGAACAGCTCCCGTTTTGAAACCAAGGCCACTACACTGTGAAAGAGTCCTACCGCATAGAAGCCGAAGGCGGAGTTGAATAGAAGTTCAGTCACGACCGGGCTAATTATATCACTCCGTGGGCTTCTGAGGGACTGAATATAGGGAAGTTCCGGTCGTGTTCAGGTCGGAAGGTGTTCCCTGGAGGGGCAACATTGTAGCCAACTGAGAGGGCAAAACCCCTGAAATTCGCTGTGTTATCATTGTGAGGTGAATTTTGACCCAGGAACGCTGCTGATTACGATTGTAGTCTTGTTGTTTTCCCTCAGTGTTCATGAATCGGCGCATGCCTGGACAGCCGACCTGTTGGGTGATCCGACCGGTCGATATCTGGGGCGAGTGACACTCAACCCGTTAATGCATATAGATCCTATAGGGACGGTTCTTTTTCCTATACTGGGTCTGCTCAGTGGCGGCGTCATCTTTGGGTGGGCCAAGCCTGTGAGTGTGAACACGCTGAACTTGAAGAATCCCAAGAAGGATCACCTCTTGATCGCCGCGGCAGGTCCCTTGAGCAACGTCATACTCGCGGTCGTCTTTCTGATAGGGCTGAAGATGATCAGCTTTCTAGGACTCTCGCTTGTTCGTCAGGAGCATGCCATCATTTTGCCTCTGTTCGAACTGTGTCGTATGGGACTTCTCCTGAACGTCGTATTGGCTGTTTTCAACTTGATTCCGATCCCACCCTTGGATGGCAGCTGGATTCTTTCAGGAATTCTTCCGGACAATCTGTCCCTTCTCATGGACCGAATAAGGCCCTATAGCTTCGTTCTGTTGATTCTGTTTCTCGTGTCGGGGGTATTTAGCTCTATTTTGAATCCAATCCTAGGCCTGGTCTTCTACCTGGCTTTTTAGTGTCCTGTCTCACAAATAGCATGCCATTTGTTACGGTCGTGACGGCCTGTGATTCGAGGCGCGACGACGAGTTGATGTGGTTCATCGGCGAGGAGAAGCAACAAAGAAGCAAAGTCCGTCCCGCCGTAACCCCCAGGGCTAAAGGGACTCTGGCCGATCTCTTTGTTGCTCGTC
>JAUXKG010000084.1 GCA_030624355.1 Acidobacteriota bacterium | reverse complement strand
ATCGGTGGACCCAATGGTGTGCTGCTTGCACCTCGCGGTGTGGCCCTGGATCCAGAGCACGAGTCGGTGATTGTTTCCGACAAACTGTTGAACGCGGTGCTTACGTATAGGGTTCCAGGCCTCTTTTGAAGCGATCATCTCACCCCTTCACCGACTGAGGCAGGGTCGATCTGGAAAACCTGGGTTCGGTTATTGAACAGCTGGTGAAAGCGGAGCTATCGGTGAAACCTACCTATCGGGGTCTGATAAAAGTCTGACCACCAACTTAGCCCGGATTATGCATAGGTTCTTGTCGCGCAAGTCGGGCGGTGCAGCACGCCGGATGATTTCGTTGGTGCAGTAGAGAATTTATGCATAATCCGGGCTTAGCCACTCCAGCCTGTTGGCAGCCTACTCAGTAGGGGCAGCGTCTGTGGTGAAGAGTTCTGGAACAGAATACGTGAGCACCGCGTTGAGTCTTTTGTCGGACACAAGAACGGTTTGGTTCCGCTGGTCAATGGCAATGCCGCGAGGTTTCTTCAACATTCCGTACGGTCCCCCGATGGTCCAGCGAGGCTCGACGTCTCCGTTATCATGGATGCTCCACACTCCGACGAAGGAAGCAAGAGATGCCTCCTCATCAGAATCAAAACTAAGAGGCTGTATGCCATCCTGAGTCACGAGAATCCACCCCTGAACTGGATTGACCTGGACGTTCCTGGGTGAGGTTAGCCTTGTCTTAGGGCCGGAGATGACGGCTCGCGGTTTGACGTTTCCTTGGTCGCTGCGATTGAAGATTGCTATCTGGGCATTTCCTACTCCTCTTCCTCCCGCCACAATGAGCAAGTCGTGGATCGGGTCGATGGCCACCGCATCAGCTTCAAGCCCCACATCGTCACTGCGGAGGATCCGAATCGGTGCCACGTTGCCCCGAGCGTCTCGAGGAAACACCAGAACCGAGTCTCCCGTGGGGACGAAAAGTTCATTGTGTACTGGATCGACTGCCACACGGTCGGGATCTTTCAGCTGTGTGCGGGAACCCTGGATGATTCGAATCGGGGCTTCCTCTCCATTGGCTCCTCCCCTGAAGGTCAAAATTGCCTGGGCAAACTGCTGGGGCACGACGATTTCATCATGGACTTCATCATAATTGATGGCGTGCATGGTCCGACCTAACAGGGTTCCCTGCCCCTCGAGGGCGCGAGTGGCTCCAGCAGCTCCGTTCGCCAACCTGGCGAATACCGCAATTTGCGGGTGGACCACTCAGTTCGGTACCAGGATTTCTTCTCGCTTGCTATCGTAGGCCACGGCTCCTGGGTTGCCGATCATCAGAGAGGGCCGGCCCACAGGAGCAGTGCGGATGGTGCGTAAGGGAGGTGTATCGCCGTCCGCACTCATTGGATAGACGGTTAAAGAGTGCCCCCCGAAGTTGGAGACCCAAAGCTCGTCATTCTTGGCATCCAGAAAGATGCCCGTGGGATTTCGTAAGCCGGTCTTTGGGCCCTTGAGCACTCGAACGGGAGCGACATCGCCATGGGCATCGCCAGGGAAGATCACAATCGAATGGTTCATGTCGTTGGTGACCAGCAGCTCGCCCCGTTCTGAGTCAAAAGCAACTCCTGTGGGCCAGTTCAATTGAGTCTTGGGGCCCGTGATCACACGAAGCGGCCGCGTGTCGCCACTGGCAGTGCTGGAATAAACGGTAATAGAGGGCGGCAGGAAGCGACCTGAACCGGGAATGGCATGGCTTCGTTCCAGAGGCCAATTTGCCTTGCGCCCACCGTCTTGCTGTGCTGGCGGGGACACTGAATGAGTGGAACCATAGTTGGCCACGAACATGAGATCGTTCTCTGTATCGAGGGCGATTCCGTGCGGGTCCGCTAAGAGAGTTCGGTCACCCTGCAGCAGGCGGATGGGAGCTTCCTCCTGGGTGGCCGTCTTACGATAGACCACTACCGCACTGTCGTGCTGAATGGTGAGGAAGAGCTCCTGTTTCTCCTCGTCCACGGCAATCCCAAAGGTCCCGTGTGGGGTATGTAACCAGCGGTCCGGCGGCACATTGCCGTCGGCCTGGCGAGAGAAAATAACCAGCTTGTCCTGGGTGTCATTGTTGACGGCGAAAATATCCCCCTTCAGTGGGTCAACATAGAGGCCGCACTGGAACTCTATGTCCGTTCTGCTGCCAGCAATAATGCGTTTCGGTTCGCTCATGGCAGCTGAAGGAGGGGTATTGTCCAGCCGGTCGTAGACTAAGATTTGAAATTTGTTTTCGTCCGTAGTGATCACTTCGTTTCGGACCACATCGACTGCGACCGAGCTGGGGGAAGCATAAGGATCGCTAATAACCCTCAGTGGAGCTCTCCTGGAAGGGGCTCCTCCCACTTGAGAAAGCAGTCTTTGGTCCTGCTGGAGAGTGGCAGCCATGAGGGTGCCGGCGGGCATCAAAACACACTCTTCTTGTATCTCCGGCAGGGGCTGATAGGAGATCAGTCGGGCCTCCCCTCCTGATTGCACAATAGCCATCTCGTCTCCCCCACCTGGCACTCCGCTCACCATCCAGGCCGCCAAAACGCCTGCTGCGGTCCACCACAAGATCCTGCCCAAAGTTTGTCGTAGGCCCACCCATAGCTTCATAGGCTACACCTCCCTGAAATCATTTCACATTCCCGAAGTTTACAGTCTCGCTCCTGAGAAGACCATGATGGTAGCACCGCTCTGAAAGTGACGTCAACCCGCCCCCTCTCCTCCTGTAGAACTCATGTATAAAATAGCGGAGGGTGTGGCCAGGTTCGGATTCTCGACTTGACTTGCTAAAAGCTGTGCAGATAGACTGGCGAGCAGTTCACAAGAGAAGATTGTCATGATACTGGAGCTAAGCGGTGGAGTGGGTCCCTACCAGATAGTGGGACCGTCAAGGATTTGGTGCGCTTAGCCAAGCCGAACCGGGGAGGCCAATCGACTTAGAAAAAAGAATAGCGAGAAGATAGAGAAGGGAACAAGAGTTCGCTTCTCAGGAAACAAGACTTACACCAAACCAGAAGGAGGAAGAGTGATGGGTCTAAGATCTCAGAAACATAGAGGATTAATTAATCCGGTCCCCATTGTTGCAGCCTTAGCAGCTACCTGTTTTCTGACTTTCGCGGTTCATGCCCAACAAACGGCACTTCCGCCGGAGGTCATCGCCTATGCGGACATCATTGTGTACAACGGGAAGATCATCACGGCCACCGATGATTTCAGGATTGTGGAGGCTCTGGCAGTTCGGGATGGAGATTTCCTGGCGGTGGGTACGAGTGACAGGATCAAGAGGATGGCGGGTCCCAACACCCGGCAGATTGACCTGCAAGGGAAGGGTGTCGTTCCGGGATTCATTAACACCCACTCTCACGGCTGGGTCGGGAATATTTCGAAACTGGGAATCGACGGCGTCGTGGCCTGCGAGACGATCAAGAGTTGCGTGGCAGAGGTGAAGGCGATCGTTGACAAGACCACTCCAGGTGAGTGGTTGTGGATTTCAGCCTCAACCGGAGGAGGAGGATCGTTTGCCTCCTACACTTTGACGGCCCAAGATCTGGATCCGGTTTCTCCCAAGAATCCTATAGCAATGGCTCTGGACAATGACAACTATAGACTGAACAGCGTGGGGTTAAAAGTAGCCGGTCTGACCCCCGAGATGACCGGAGTTGACCTGAATCCGGACACGGGCCAGCCCAACGGGCGAGTTCGTTCCTTTGCCTTCGGCAAGCTGGTCTATGAGATCATGGAATGGCCGGTCATTGACGAGGCCGTGATTCAGAGGGAGATCGAGCGCCAGAAACGGGGTCCTCGACAGGGCATCACCATGCGGGCGGGCCGCGCCCAGGGGGTGGCCTTGGCCATCTTGAATGAAGTCTGGAAACGCGGCGAGATGCAGGTCCGGGCTCGTATAGCTTGGGAGGTTCTGCGCAACAATGGGCAGGCCGAGGCCTACCTCAAGCGAATGGGTAATCTGAGCGGCTTTGGGGATGAGTGGATGAAAATCAATTCCCTGTCCTTTCAGCATCCCGATGGCGGAACCGACGCTCGGATGTTGACCGCAAGGCCGAAGCTTCGCATGCAACCGGGTGATCCGCATGGTCCCTATGGGCAGAACCGTTGGTTGGGCCTGGATGCACTGACCGAAACAGACGCCAGGAATATTGTTTTAGCACTCAAGTACGGTTGGGACATCACCAGCATCCACAGCATGGGAGACCAGTCGCATCGTGTGCTGCTCAATGCCTTCAAGGAGGGTCTCAACCAGCCGAACCGATTGTATCCGTGGAAAACACCGCGGCTTTCGCTGGATCACAACACCATACACGAAGCCGATACGATAGCGCTGACCAAGGAGCTTGGGGTCATGCCCAGTGTCACCCAGCACGAAATTTTCACGCCCAACCAGCAAGAGAGAATGCTCTATAACTATGGCGCCGACCGGGTGAGTGCCATGGGTCCGGTGAAGAGCTTCCTTGACGCGGGAATCAGGGCCTCGATTGAATGGGGTTCTGGCAACACGGCGCCTGGCTATTCATCGGCACTGTGGATTCTGGAAAAAAGCGTCACCAGAAAGGATGACTCGGGGAGGCTCTTTGGACCTGATCAGCGGCTGAGTCGAAAGCAGGCCCTGTGGATGGTGACGAATTGGTCCGCCTATTACACCCAGGAACAGGATGTGGTGGGCACCATCGAAGAAGGAAAGTGGGCGGATTTTGTCATTCTCAGTGGAGATTACCTGACCGTTCCGGAAGACGAAATCTCTGAGCTGGAAGTGTTGATGACCGTGATCGACGGCCAGATCATGTTCGAAAGGAAGCCAGGTGACCCACTCCCCGAGACCCGTGGGGGCG
This sequence comes from Acidobacteriota bacterium, assembly GCA_030624355.1. GTDB lineage: Bacteria > Acidobacteriota > UBA6911 > RPQK01 > JADFOI01 > JAUXKG01. The sequence continues at coordinate 3,477 of JAUXKG010000084.1, read as the reverse complement.
GCGGCTGGTCCAGCGGTATGTAGACCGCAGAGCAGCCCTCCCAGGTGACGGAAAACAGGTCTGGAGGGTGTCTAAAGAGAGCCAACAGAAGCGCTCCGAGGAAACATCCAAAAGAAGAGGGGAAAGCGAAGGGACCTCCCCGCACCTTGGGGGCCTGCCCAGAGGCTGCACTAATATTCCAGTGTTGATGGTGGTCGTGGGGGCCAAGGTGATGGGCAAGAGTGCAAGTACGTGCTAGTTTTGGAAAAAGATCGGCACCCGGTATGGTGAGGAAAGGTTTTCTGATCATTCTGGTGCTCTTGGCTTTACTGGCTCCAAGAGTTCCTGCCCAGCCCGAACAGGACTTTGTCGTGGAGATGGGCTTCGAGGTGACCACGCCTGGGTTGGAGGTGACCCTTCCGGTCACTCTTGCTGCTGGGGGGGAGAGAAAAATCACCAGGTTAATGAGTGAAATCAGCTTCCAGAACAAGTGGTTGGATTTTGTGGAGGCAAAGCTGGCGGCCAGCGCAGAGGCCGCAGGGGCCGAAATTGAGAGCGAAGTGCTGCAGGAAGGTCTGCCGCCGGGTGAGTCTATCATCAAAATCGCTGTGCGTGCTGAACAGCCCTTGCCCAACGGAGACCTGTTCCTTTTGACTCTCCGGGTCTCCCAGGAGGCGGAGTCTGCCCATACCATCATGTTGGAGAACAAGGTGACCCTGTGGACAGAGGAAGGCGCGGAGGTGACCGATGTTGCCACCACCGCTGGCGAGGTGATCGTCTCGGGTCCACCCCCCCCTCAGTTTGGGTGCTTCTTTTATCTGCACTGACTCCCTGATCGGTTTGACAAGGGAAGGGGTTGGCTTAAGGCTACCTGAAAGTCCTCACCCATTAAAAACTCAGCAAATGGGTATACTTCAGTGAAAGTAATCGATCGACTCCATTCTGCCCCCCGGTTAGCCGTTGCTCCGTGTAGACGATGAAAAGATCACTCAAAGAGTGGTGAATCAAGTTGAACCGCGCATTTGAGGTGAACCGGTCTTTCTCACTGTTGTATTGAAAGAACGCATCCAGGAAAGTGTGTGTGTTGAAAGCGTAGTTGAAACGAAGACCGAGGAGGTTAGCGTCGAACTGGCCTGCCGGTAGGTCCACCTGGTCCCGCGAAAAGCTGAACTGAATGCTCATCTGGCTGCTGGGTCGGAATTGGACACCAAACCTCAGGCTTGTCTTTCGCCCGTTCCAGAAGTCGCCCCTAAACCAGTGTACATCGCCTGATAGAATACGGCTTCGGTCGCTCGTGTACTCCAGAACTGATTCCGTGTAGTGATAATCGGCCTGGGGAATCACGATCCCGGATCGAATCTCGAAATCCTCATCCAGACGCTCAAAAAAGGGCCTGTACCGGAACCGGAACAGACCACCGTCCTGAAAGCTCAGGTCTAACCCGGTGGTGGTCTTCCGAGAGACCAATTGATACTCTTGAGAATCGGCTACATACCGTACGTTCGCTAGCAACCTGATCTCGCGGATTGCCTTCTCTTGCCAGGGACGAATCCGCGTTTGAACCTCAACGCGTGTAACGCTAATACCGGTACGCGGGGTGAAGCCTAGGTCATTGCGATAGTCCTCCTCAATATTGGCGTGGGTCACCGCGAATCTCATCCACCGCAGGTTGTATTCCCCTTCCATCCGCAGGGTCCAGTCGTTGTCTGAAACCCCAGAGGTTTGACTTTGAACAAACATACTATTGAAGGTCAAATCGATACTGGGCCGGTAGATGCCGTCGAAACCGTAGACTCGATTGGTGAGACGCTCCGAGCCCTGGCGATTGTGGAAGAAGGCACCGACCCAGGAGCGCGCCAGAACGTCCCTTTTGACCCGGAGTACCGTGTTATTTTCCGGGCCCTGGTCAGCCGTCCGATCCGTTTGAAGGCTCAGCAGTCCCACTTGATAGGCGCCCGTCCTGCCAGTCAAGCGGGCTCCTCCCAGAATGGGAACGGGACTGGGATTATCAGGATCATTAGAAAGACCGATGCGGCGGCTGTAAAAGACCACCGGGTCTTCCGGATCCTTCACCGCTCCTTCCACACCCACGCTGCCAATTTCGAAAATCCCTGAGTTTTCTAGGAAGAAATCGCGCTTCTCGGGAAAGAACAGTGAAAATCGATCTAAGTTGACCTGCTGTCGATCAACCTCCACGTGGGAGAAATCTGTGTTGTAGGTCAGATCCAGAGTCAAGCCGGAGGTTAGGCCATATTTGAGGTCTCCGCCTACATCAAAAGAGGTGCTGGTCTCGTCTGCATTCTCGTCGAGATTGGCCACCAGATAAGGGGTCACCTGCAGGTTTCGACCCGCCCTCCAGTCTTCCTTGCTCAACCCGAGGAGCTGGCCGGCCAGGCTGACCCGAGTAATCTGATAGCGGCGGGGAATCTCGCTCCAGTAGACAATCTCGTTCTTGCGGCGAATCCGCCTTCCAAAGTTAACATTCCAATTGCTCTCCTGGGCCTGATTGTAACGCAGCGTTTTGATGGGAATACGGATCTCTGCAATCCAGCCCTCTTGATTGACCTGCGTTTTGACATCCCAGATCGCGTCCCAACTCACGTTCTGATCGATTCCCTCATTGCTGACCTGAACATCTCTCTTGGCTCCCTGGGGATTGGTGACAAATAGATAACCGTTGCGAAAATCAGCAAAGGTGTCCAGCAACAATTCAAAGCTGTCTTCACTGCCTGGTTGAAAGTCACGCCGCAGACTGTTGGCTATGATCGCTTGTGGATCACGGTCAAAACAGGTGACACCAAAATAGAGATTCTCTGAGTCGTAGAGGATTCGGACCTCGGTCCGCTCCGTTGCAGATTCTCCCTGCCGGGGCTCGGCCTGGATGAAATCGGTTGCTGGCTGCGCCAATCGCCAGGACTTCTCATTGAGCATCCCATCGACAATGATGGTTTCCTCTGTTGGCAGGGCGCGCACAGTTGGCTGGGCTCCCAGCGTCTGAGCACACAAGGACCCCAGCAAGTAGATCATTGTTCCCGTCCACCTACCGGTTCTCATGAAGGCATCTCAACCAAGCTGTGTTGTTCCCATGGAAGGAAACTTGGTGACGAATTTCCTCTCTCTTCGCGCAGTACCCATGAAATAGTTCGCTCCTTATATCACGCAGATGCAAGAGGATCAAGAAAGCAGCACTGACATCATGCAATCTCCTGCGCAATATAACGATATTTAGCTCCTTCAAGCTCGATCTATTGTGGAGGCTAAGGATTCAGAATCGACATAGGGTACCGGGCATTTTCTGCCGCGCCCATAGAGGGATTCCAGCGACGCCGAGGCAGCGATACTGGTCATTTGCGTTTACGTGGAAATCGAGGGTAGGAGAGACACCTTATTTTTTTACGGGCTTTCAGGCGACTTCCCAAACAGAGCTGTGGATAAGAGAGTGCTGAATAGAAGGCCTCTGAATCGCCACAATTTCATCGAGCCGTGCAAAAAATACGT
>JAUXKG010000367.1 GCA_030624355.1 Acidobacteriota bacterium | reverse complement strand
CAGACAGTTCCTTGTAGTTCAGCGTTCTGGTGTCGATGTCCACGGTAAGAGGCACCAGGGCCGTCTGGTCTGTATATCTGAAGACATCATAGTCGTATGTGAAGGGGAGTTGATCGTAGAAAACATTGGCTTCAACCAGCCTCTTCAGATCGTCAAACTTAATGAGCGGTGGACGTTGCAGATTGACGTATTGTTCAACTTGGAGGAAGGGATTGTTGTAACGATTCATAACCGAATCGCCCACCATTCCGCTGCCCCTCATCATATCGGAACTCCGGAGTCGACCGCCTCGGGTTACCAGGCCTGACATTTCCCCCTCTGTCATACCCGCGCCCGGAGTGGTGAACAGGGCGTCTTTTTCGGTTTCTCTCAGAGCAATCCGATATTCACCGCTGCTGTGCGGATCCACAAATTCGATATAGATATCTTGGCCCGCACCCTCAATGTAGCGGTAGTACCACACTTCAAACGGATATGTGGTTGTCGTCCCTCCACCTTCCTCCAGAGGACGGGTGTAAGGGCCTCCCGTCGGATGTCTCTCGATGGAATCAGGGGGTCCAAAGGTGATATAGATTCGCCCTCGATCCATTCGCCACCCATCCCGGCCGGATTTGAAGTTTTCATTCGCGTAGGCGATTCGTCTATTGTGCTCCTCCTTGAACTCCAGATAATCTGTCCGAGGATCGGAGTCCCTCCGTTGCCAGAATTGTTCTATGAAGTACTCTTTTTCCACATCGGTTGTCAGTTTCTCGAAGACCGCTCGTTCCTCGGCCGCGATGATATAAATCACGTCCTCATTGAGCCACTTCTTGAAATAATCTGTCTCTTCTTCTTGCGATAAGCACCAGGTCACGCAAGTACTGAAATCATAGAAACAAGTGAAGATTGCTTTTCGCTTCAATGGCGTTGCCTCCCCTCGGTCGGCTGCTTGGGGCCCTTGCGGGCTTCCACAATTTTATAACAACCTTCCCCATCAAATCAAGAAGGCGAACCGCTTAAGAGCCTCCCTCCAGAACGGCGAGTCCAGGAGGAAAGGCCGCTTTCCCAGAGCTTGGGCTCAAGGCGAACCGCCGCAGTCAGAAATAGGGCGGAAACGGACTGTCCTGCCTTTCAAACAATAGTGTTATCTAATATGCTATGGTGTGTTGTGCCCCAGTCTTTGCCGATGAAAATGGAGAGTCCAGCAGCAAGAGTTGACAGCTTTGTTTCGAGGCTCCAGGAGGTCAGGGACCAGATGTCCCGGGTGATCGTCGGCTATGAGGATGTGATCGATAAGGTACTTGCCTGTTTGCTCTCGGGTGGCAATGTCCTCTTGGAAGGTTTACCCGGCCTGGGGAAAACGACCTTGCTTCGGGCTCTAGGCCAGGTATTCGATCTCACTTACTCTCGTGTCCAGTTCACTCCCGATCTGATGCCGGCTGACATCGTCGGCACATACGTGATGATGGTTGACGATGGTGGTCAGCATCTGCAATTTCGGAAGGGGCCCGTCTTTACAAATCTCCTGCTGGCTGACGAGATCAATCGGGCCACCCCGAAGACCCAGTCAGCGCTACTGGAGTCGATGGAGGAACACTCGGTCACGGTGGGAGGGAGCTCCCATCGGCTGCAAGAGCCCTTTTTTGTGATGGCCACTCAGAACCCCATTGAGCAGGAAGGCACGTACGAACTTCCGGATGCTCAGCTGGACAAATTCATGTTCAAGTTAATCATGGATTTCCCATCCCACGCGGATCTCCGAGAGATCATTCGACGGACGACGGGTGCGGATCAGATTCGGCTGGATCCCGTTACCTCCCAGGAGGAGGTCTTGGAGATGTGTAAACTGGTTCGTGAGATTCCCGTTGCTGACCACTTGCAGAATTATGGCATTCGGCTGGTCAGAGCCACGGAGGCTGGCAATGAGGAGTCGACGCAACTGGTCAGGCAGACCGTCAAGTCCTTTGCCAGTCCGCGAGCTGCACAAGCCCTGATCCTGGCTGGAAAGGTCCGTGCGCTGAGCTCCGGTAACTACCAGGTCTCGTGCGCTGACATCCGGGATTCTTTTCTCCCTGCCTTGCGTCATCGGATTCGTCTCAGGTACCTCGGTGAAGGGCACGGCGTGAGTGTCGAGGACGTTCTGCGGGATGTGCTGGAACGAACGCCAGAGATGGCCTGAAGCAGAAATGCAGCATGGCCAGAGCACTCAACCCAGAGGAATTTCAGCGAGATTTCTCCAGGACCTATCAAGAGATCAAGAAACTCATTGTCGGCCATGATGAGACCGTAAAGCATTTGCTTTTCTGCCTCTTTTCGGGTGGGCACGCCCTGATCGAAGGCCCACCCGGTCTGGGCAAGACCTTTTTGGTGAAGACCTTGTCTCAAGTTCTGGAGCTGGACTTCTCGCGAGTCCAATTTACTCCCGATTTGATGCCTTCCGACATTCTGGGGACGAATATCGTCCTGGAAGGAGAAGACGGACGTAGACATTTTCAGTTCCAGAAAGGTCCGTTGTTCAGCCAGATTGTACTGGCCGATGAGATTAACCGATCCACTCCAAAGACCCAATCTGCCATGTTGGAGGCTATGCAGGAACGCCAGGTGACCCTCTCAGGAGAGACTCACGCCCTGGACCCTCATTTCTTCGTCGTGGCTACGCGAAACCCTTTTGAGACTCTCGGGACCTACCCGCTTCCCGCGGCTCAAATCGACCGGTTCTTACTGGCATTGAGACTCGAAACGCCCAACCTGAAGCATCTTCAGGAGATCGTGCATCGAACCACCAACGACCAGAAGGTCGCGGTTCAGGCAGTGCTCAGCACTCAGCGCATCACTGAGATGAAGGAGCAGGTGCGAATGGTCATGGTGAGCGAGGAAGCGGAGGATCATGCGATTAAACTGGTCCTGGCGACTCATCCCGAGTCGGAGCTGAGCTCACAACGAGTCACCCAGTTTGTGCACTATGGCTCGAGTCCCAGGGGGGTTCAGGCACTGATCCTGGCAGCCAAGGTGGAAGCTCTTCTGGAGGGAGCAGACACCGTCGCCCGGTCTCACTTGAGGTCTGCTTTAGTCCCCGCACTCAGACACCGGATCTATCTGAATTACGAAGGCCAAGCCAGCGGGGTCTCCCCCGACGATCTCATCTCTGCCGAGACAGCCCGCCTGACGGGCTAGGAAAAGCCAATGGGATCCTCCATAGAGTTCGACGCCCAATTCCTTACCAGGCTGGAACAGTTGAGAATCGCCTCTCCCAAACTTCAGCAGGGCGGATACGGGGATCACCGCCGCGCTCCCCTGACAGGCATCGGCACAGAGTTTGCCGACCACAAGGCTTATTCTCCTGGAGATGACTTTCGATACATCGATTGGAACGTATACGCAAGACTTGAACAACTGGCTCTCAAGACATTCGAATCAGACGAGAGCTTCCATGTCTATGTTCTGCTGGACACCAGCCAATCGATGATGCAGGTGAAGTCCAAAGCGGCTCACGCTCGCGACTTGGCTGCCGGTCTTGCCTATGTTGCATTGGCCAGTCGTGATCGGCTCACACTGCGCACCTTTGCCGACGACATTCAGGCCGAGTTTTCCAGCACCCGCGGCCCGGGGCAATTCTCCCGGCTGATCGAGTTT
>JAUXKG010000319.1 GCA_030624355.1 Acidobacteriota bacterium | reverse complement strand
TGCACAGATGGTTCCACAAGGCTCCTTCAAACTCGTTGTCGGGCAATAGGATGCGTCGGCAAGGACCTGTCAAATGCCCAAAGCTCTCATGATTGGTAGAATTGGTGAAAAGGATCCAGGAGATTCTCCGGTCCTCGGGCCCTGAAATCCACTGATTCAATAGATTGCGTACATACATTTCCAGGCCACCGATCTTGCCCGGATAGAGGGGGCGCAGGTTAATTGCAAGGGTCACCCTACTCATTTTTCTTCTCGCGCTGGCTCGATGGCTTCGGATCACTCACCAGGCCCAGTCTGAGCAGGAGGCGAACCGGTTTGCTGCTCCTGAGAAGCTCGAGATCGCTCAGGGCCTGCTTCCGACCCTCTTCGCTCTCCTTTAGCCGGCGGTCGAGCTCCTGGATGACCTCTAACCGAGCCGCCCGGTCTGCTTCACTTACTTTCAACAGTTGTACCAGCCGCCGACTGTCTTCCAGCCGCTTCTCGCGATCGGCCTCGCTTTCTTTCAGCGCCTTCAAGTGGTCTGCCTCGCTCTTTTTCAGTGCCTTTAACCGAGCCGCCCGGTCCGCGTCGCTCTCTTTCAGTAGCTGTTCCACTCGACGGGTATCTTCGAGGCGATCCGCCCGGTCCGCTTCAATTAGTCTGTGGGTTGCCACTGCCTTTTCGATGTATCGTTGGGTCTCCCGGGTCAGTTTGGTGGAGGCGGGTATGACCCGATGCTGTCCGCTCTTGGACACTGAGCTATCATACACAGACTCTACGGCCTTCTTGACGTCCTTCACGGCCACAAGACTCATACAGGGAGCATCGGTGAAAAGGCAATTCCAACCGCAACCGAAGCAGGGCATTTCTCCAGCCACTGCCAGCGAAGAACTTCCCAGAGGCCGAAATCTGGGCCAGGTTCCTCCACCAAAGACTGCCACCACCGGGGTCTAGACTGCCGCGGCGATATGCATGGGGCCCGAATCGTTGCCGACATACATTTTGGCTGCTGCCGCTAGAGCTGCGAAAGTCGGAATCTGGCCATCTTTTCCCAGCCAGATCCTGGGATTGGCCTTACCCTTCTGGGCCAGGTGGACCACTGATTGAATGCAGTCAGCCTCAGATTCATGCCCGGCAACCAGAGAAGGGAGTTGGTATTTTCGTTCCATCCAGGTGATGATCTCAGCAAAGCGTTCCGGGAGCCAGGCCTTGATGGGAACCCTTTGGGTGCCCGCCGGGAAACAGAGACAAAAGTTTCCTGATTTCAAGTCAGCCTCATCAAGAATTCGCTTAGCGGCTCTTTTCTCGGTTTCTGGCACCGACAACCGGGGTTCTGGAAGCTTTGACTTTCCGCTCAACTCCCGCCAGAGGCTTTGGTACTTTTCCGTTTCATGGGATGTCTCATCAACTGGAATAAATCGATCGTACGGACAATCCACGCTCAGGCCCAGACGGGTGAATAGATCCCGATAGAGGGAGGAGATTTCTGAAGGTTTCCCGAGGGCTAACCGTTTCGCTCCGGTCAGTCGGGCGGCCACCAGGTGGTCTGCCCAGGTACGATTGTAGGAGGTCGCAAGAACCAGATCCCATTCCCCGGTGCTCAGCTGATCTAGGAGCTTCTCGCACTGAGAGGCATCTGGAAGATCACTGTACGGATTGAGCTCGGTGGTCATCCACTCGATTGACTTTGGGAAAAGAGGGGAAAGATCCTCGCACCCTTTGCGGACAAGAAGAGTCAGTTTAACCTGGGGAAAAGACTGCTGAAGTGACTTCAGAAGCCCCTCCAGAAGCACGATATCCCCCAGCGTATCAAACCGGGGCAGGAAGATTCTCTTTGGGTGGGATGCCATCAGGGTTTGCGCCTTGAGCGGCATCAAGGCTCATGTTTCACTGTATATTGCAAGTAGGCGGAAAGGTCATCTGTAAGCCGAAGTACGGGACCCAAGTCCTTGGCCTGGATGATCAGCTGGGCCAGACCTTTGTGGGTGTCATAAACAACACCATCCCAGGTTGAGATCGAGGCATGAAGAACGTATTTGTGCGGATACAGAACCCCTCCATCGACCCTCCATCGGATCAATCCCGTTCCCGGCTGCAGAGACTGATCTTTTCCTGGGTGCCAGCCCACCACCGAAACTCGCCGTTCATCGGGTAGGGCGAAAACAACCCTGAAAATAGGCTGCTCGATGGTCTCACTGCACTCGTACTCCAGCACAACTTCAAAGCTTTCTTCCACCTGGAATTCGTTTCTCCTTTCTTCTTGCTCGTCGCCGATCCAGAGCCTTCTGATCTTTAGCGGAGATTCGGCATACATCTCAAATTGAGGGACCACGGGCTTGGCCGAGTCATTTTCACTGACCCCACTTTTGAGCTGTGGGGACACCTGACCCGATTGTAGGCTGGCCTGATGATGGGATTGGTTTTCAATATCCTCCAGATACTTTTTGATGACGACATCGGGCAACCCGCTGGATTGGACGAGGCCGTGGTTCAGGTAGATGGCCTGATTGCAAAGGGCTTCAACCCGCCACAGGTCGTGGGAAACGAAGAGGAGGGTCACCCCCGATTGACGCATTTCGTTGATCTTATCCATACATTTTTTCTGGAAGGAGGAGTCGCCTACCGCCAAGGCTTCATCGATGATATAGACGTCGGGTTCCAGGCAAGCGAACAGGGAGAAGGCCAGGCGAAGGTACATTCCGGTCGAATAGATCTGTATGGGCCGATCCATAAAATCGCCCAGTTCCGAAAACTCAATGATGGCCGCTAGGCGGCCTTTCACGTACTCGTCACTGAATCCCAGCAGGCGGGCACTGTTGAAGATATTTTGAGTCCCGGTGAGTTGCAAATTGAATCCGGTTCCCAGCTCCAGCAGGGAGAGGGTTTGTCCCCTGACCTCGAAACTGCCCGCTGAGGGATACAAAGCTCGGGAAAGGATCTTCAGCAGGGTGGTTTTCCCGGCCCCATTGGGCCCGATAATTCCCAGACATTCCCCTCGTTCTAAGTGGAAGGAGACCTCTTTGAGGGCCCAGAAATCGGAATGCCGCTGAAGGTGGCCGAGCGATATCCACTCGGCCGCCCGGTGCCAAGGGTTGGTGTACAGCTTGTAACGCTTGGAGAGATTGAGCACACGAACTACAGCATCATCCATCGTCAAGAAAGTGCGTCCGTCCTGAGAACGGATCCCCTCACCAGGGAGAGGTTGTAGGCTGCACGAGACTCCAGATGTTTCCGGCAGACTCGGAGGGGCTGCAATTTAGCCTCCGGATCGTTCAGAACTTCCGCGATTTCCTTTTCGATGACGCCTTCCTCGAGATGAGTCATGTCTCCGACATAAGGCAGATCGAGCTCCTGGTTCAAGCCCTCCATTTTCTGTCCGCGCTGGATGGAAATCGGGTAAACGTCAGCCAAAACGGAAAACAGTGTGAAATGATATCGCTGACTGATCGTCACCTGCATGCAGGTCAAAAGCGAGATCATCTCGTCAGGTTCATAGTAGCGGTTGGCCACCATAAAGGAAGAATGGTGCATGTTCCGGCGCACCCCCTCTGCGGCCGCCTCATCAAAATAATCTCCTGACCTCGATTCGTTGCAGAGGAAGAAGACTTGAGCGTCGAATTTTTCAATCAACCGATCCAGCAAGCTTCCCCAGGCATGCTTCATTTCCAGGTTGTCTTGCCAAATCTCGTTAACCAGATTCACGCCGATATTCACCTTGTCTGACGCTGCCCCAGATTGCCGAAGGCGTGCACTCGCCCCTTCGGAGTCTATCTCCGGACACAGGAGCCAAGCCCAGTCAGCTCCCACCACAATGTTTTCCGCTGGGACTCCCATTTCCAAGAGAGCTCTCTTGCAGTTTTCGGAGCGGACGGACCAGGAGGCAATGGGTACATAGGATTTCCGAAAGATCCGCAAGCCCACAGGGTCTTCCAACCGATCGATGCCCACCCCCAGGGCGTGAACAGCCTTTCCCAGCTCATGGCAAAGCCGAAGTTTTTTGGCATTGGCGAGCAGTGGCCAGGTCAGGCCCCACTGATCCATCACCGGCGTGTCCCCGATGAGAAAAACCAGGTC
>JAUXKG010000446.1 GCA_030624355.1 Acidobacteriota bacterium | reverse complement strand
TCGAAATTGCAGAATCAGGACCGCGAGATCAAGCGCTACAAGGGTCTTTACAGTGAGATCAAGTCGGAACAGGAGCAGCACTCCCGTGAGCTGGAAGCCGTCTCTATACAAAAGGCCGATCAGAGTGCGGTGGATGAGTTGAGAGGGGAAACCGAAGGCTTGAAGGCTGAAACGGGGAAAATCAGTGAGAAGGTCAGCCAGACCCAGTCGGACGTCGCTCAACTACGCGACATGTCAGCTCAGAACAGGGACGTCATTGAGGGCAATCAGCAAGCGCTTTCATCTCTCTCCGAGAAGGCGGAATCCACGGCCGGCGATTTGGCGCTGCTGAGACAGTCCTTTGACAAAGAGCACTACAACTTCGAGCTGCAGGAAAAAGGCGGAATGATGAAGGTTTCTGACGTGGCGCTTAAACTGCGGGACGTCAATGAGAAAAGACAGCGCTACGACTTGGAAATCTATACCGCTGGAAGAAAGATAAGAAGAAAAGACCAGTACCTGAACGAACCCATCTACTTTTACGTAGGGGATCTTGAGAAGCCCTACGAAATCGTTGTGACCAGGATCGGCAAGAAATTTGCATCAGGCTATCTAAGCGTCCCCAAGAAATAACTGTCCCCTCTTATCTCCACACCCATCCAGATCCTTATGGGGGAAGCTGCAGCCGCGGCTGGCTGTGGCAAACAGGATGATGCCCGGATTTTCGCGTTAAGCCCTGACTCTCTGGTCGACAACGACACGTTTGCTGGTACAATAAGCCCTTCTCTCATCAAGCAGGAGCGGCCAGGAGTGGACACCAGTTACCATCGAGGTCTTCATTACTTCGCGTTGATTACCACCTGTGCCACTTTCCTCCTGATTATTGCCGGTGCCTTGGTCACCAGCAATGATGCGGGTCTTTCCGTGCCTGACTGGCCGCTGTCTCACGGACAGTTGATGCCTGAGATGTCGGGCGGGGTTTTCTATGAGCATGGCCATCGGATGGTAGCCGCATCAGTTGGGCTGTTGACCATCATTCTGAATGTCTGGCTGTGGAAAGCGGAATCCCGTTTGTGGGTACGCCGACTGGGCCAGATTGCCCTGGCGGCGGTGATCGTGCAGGGAATTCTGGGAGGGATGACGGTTTTGTTCTTTCTTCCTGCGCCGATCTCCGTGGTGCACGCTTCCCTGGCCCAACTGTTCTTCTGTGTACTTGTCACCTTGTCGGTGGTCACTTCACCCCTCTGTTCGAATCTGGTTCGGCCTCGGGACCTCTGGGAAAAGAGCGAGAGCCTGAAGGGGTCGGGAATGGGACTGGTGGCCGCCAGTGCTGCAGCCATCTATTTTCAGCTCATTCTGGGAGCGGTGCTGCGACACAGTGGCACCGTCGATGGTAGCAAAGGAGCGGTGTTGGTCACCTGGACTCTTGTGGCTCATATTTCGGGGGCTGTTCTGGTCACCACGCTGGCACTGCTGGCGTCGGTGGCTGTTTGCAGAAAATCTGCTCACAGAGACATCCTTCGCTTGGTTTACTTGAAGATTAGTTTGTTGCTCCTCCAGTTGGCCCTGGGGTTTTCAGCTTATCTGGTTCGAGTTGGCGCGGCTCACCAGGTGCAGCCCACAACAACAGGGGTCTTTTTTGCCACTTCCCACGTAGCGGTAGGGGCGCTCCTTCTGGCGGTTGCCTTGATCCTGGCATTAAAACTGGCGATCCAGAAACAGACATGGCAAACTTCTGGGTCCGTGTTGGAGCTGCAAACAGTATGAGTACTCAGAGTATGACCCTTGGGAATCGGTTTATGTTCAACCTGACAGCTTATCTCGAATTAACTAAACCTCGAGTTAACTTGCTGGTAGTTTTGACCTCGGCGGTTGGCTTTTGCCTGGCTTCTTCGGGTCATCCCGATTTTTTTCGATTGTTTCACATGTCCTTGGGCACCGCGCTGCTGGGTGGAGGCACTGCGGTGCTTAACCAGTTTCTGGAGCGTGAAGCAGACGGCAGGATGCACCGAACTCGCAATCGTCCCTTGCCGTCCGGGCGTTTGAGCGCCTTTGAAGCGATGGTTTTCGGAAGCGTCCTGATTGTTGGCGGGACTCTGTATCTGGGAATTCTCACCCATCCCCTGGCAGCCTTGCTGGGCTGCTCTACCGCAGCCATCTATCTGTTTGTCTACACTCCCTTGAAGACGAGATCCATAGTTTGTACCACGGTAGGAGCCGTTCCAGGAGCCTTGCCACCGCTGATCGGGTGGGCGGCCGCCAGGGGGGAGCTCGATTTTCATGCTCTTCTTCTATTCGCCAGTCTCTTTGCCTGGCAATACCCTCACTTCCTTGCCATTTCATGGATCTACAAGGAGGACTACAGGAGAGGAGGTATGGTCATGCTGCCCGTGTTCGATCCGGATGGAACACGCACCAGCCGACACATCTTGATCTTCAGCGTTGCCCTGCTGATCCTGAGTGTGATCCCCTCCATTTCCGGCTTGGCCGGTGTGATCTATCTGGCGGGGGCTCTCATACTGGGATTGATCTTTTTGGGGTTCGGTCTTGAAGCTGCCCGTCGCCGTTCGACGGCTTCAGCCCGCCATGTTCTGCGAGCCTCAGTAGTCTATCTGCCATTGCTCCTGATCCTGATGATCATCGACAGGACCTAGATGGGTGAAGCCGTGTCCGAAGAGTCCGTCTCAGTCCCCTCTGCAAGCGGGAACCCTCAGCTTCTGTCGGCCATTGAGGTCAGTCATCTAGGTTTCAGCTACGGATCGAAGCAGGCTCTGAATGGCGTCACCTTTTCCGTCCAGGAGAATTGGATCTTTGGATTGTTGGGCCCCAATGGAGGCG
>JAUXKG010000141.1 GCA_030624355.1 Acidobacteriota bacterium | reverse complement strand
CTCCCCCTGGAGAGAAACAGTCTGTGATCGCAGTCAGAAAGGGACAGATTCTGAATTTGACAGTGGTTCTGGCAGAGCGAACACTTGAACGGCAGGTCCAGTCCCAGGGTGGAGGACTTTCCTTTGAGGAGCGCGAAGAAGAGGAGCGGACGAAGGAGATTGGTCTGGAGTTCGAAACTCTGCTCCAGCAAGATGCCGAGAAGATGGGTCTTGAAGATGAACGGGGTGTAAGGATTCTGGAGGTTGCTGTGGGAAGCTTGGCTGATGAGGCGGGTTTGAGGCGAGGCCAGGTGATCACCGATGTGAATGGAGAGTCGGTTCAGACGGCGCAGGATCTCTACAACAGGATTAATTCCCTGTCGTCAAACCAGGGAGTGGTATTGCGGATACTGTGGGTGAATCCTCAGGATCCACAGCGGCGAAAGACGGTTGCCTATACCTCGTTTCTCAAGCCATAGAAAATAAGAAGTTGTCCTGGAAAGTAGACTCATTGCCTGAGTCTACTTTCCGCCGCCGCGAAGGTGCGCTGTGCTGTCTGTTCCGCACAGACCGTTTCAGTGAGACCCGATGACCAGTAAACTGTGATGGATACGGTTCTGTCCCGAGCATGAATATCGGTCTTCCCAAAGAAATCAAGGATAGTGAGTATCGCGTCGGACTGGTGCCTGCCGGAGTACACGCTCTTGTGGAGGACGAACACAACGTCTTCGTGGAGAGAGGGGCGGGCCGGGGATCAGGCTTTTCCGACGAGGAGTATGGTGCCGCTGGTGGATGCCTGGTCGACAGTGCCGACGATGTCTTCGGTCAAAGCGACATGGTGGTAAAGGTAAAGGAGCCGATCGAAGAGGAATACCAGCGACTGCGTGAAGAGCTAATCGTGTTCAGCTATCTGCATTTGGCTGCCGAGCCTGAGTTAACTCACGCCCTTTTGCAAAGCGGAGTCGTTGGTGTTGCTTATGAGACGATCCGGGATAGCCATGGAGCCCTCCCGTTGTTGACCCCCATGAGTGAGGTGGCCGGACGCATGTCCATCATCGTTGGTTCCTACCACATGCAGAAAACGAAGGGTGGACGTGGAGTGTTGTTGGGAGGGATTCCGGGGGTCCGCCCGGCACTGGTGGTGATCATTGGGGGCGGCACCGTTGGCCTCAACGCAGCCAAGATGGCGCTTGGACTGGGAGCCCAGGTCTGTCTTCTGGATATTGATCTCGATCGACTACGCCACATTGATGACCTGTTTTTTGGGCAGATAGAAACCCTCCTTTCCAACACCTACAACATCGCTGAATCAGCACGAAATGCCGATCTGTTGGTTGGAGCCGTGCTTGTTCCGGGCGCCAGCGCTCCCAAGCTCATCACTAGAGACATGGTCTCGACCATGCAGCCAGGGTCAGTCATTGTGGACGTGGCTGTGGACCAGGGCGGGTGTTGTGAAACCACTCGACCTACCACCCATAGCGAGCCTGTCTACTTGGTTGAAGGAGTGCTTCACTACTGTGTCACCAATATGCCCGGCGCCATGCCCCGCACCTCTACCTTCGCTCTTACCAACGCCACCCTTCCCTACATTCGCAAGATTGCCGGTTTAGGACTGAGGAGTGCGATGGCCAGCGATGCGGGTCTGAAGGAAGGCGTCAATGTCTACAAAGGTCATGTCACCTGCCGGCCGGTTGCAGAGTCGCAGGGACTATCGTATCGGGATCTTCATGAACTCCTGTGATAGTTGGCTTTGTACGGTCGATCCTCCCAGATCCGGAACTGAAAATATGCGGATCGATCTAGCACTTCTCAACAACCTGGAGAAGTGTTCGGAGAGGATGACTTTCCTCCGATTCTACGATTGGG
Organism: Acidobacteriota bacterium; assembly: GCA_030624355.1. GTDB lineage: Bacteria > Acidobacteriota > UBA6911 > RPQK01 > JADFOI01 > JAUXKG01. The sequence goes on along the minus strand of JAUXKG010000141.1, from coordinate 4,831 downwards.
AGACTCCCACTGTATCCCTTGGAAAACACCAGAAGGCTGACGGTGCTGTAGATTGTTCCTACTGTCGACAATCAGCTATCCCGGTTGTTCATCGTCCTACAGGTGGCCGGGCTGTTCTTCACGATTGTGAGCTCACTTATGCAGTGGTTTCCAACGATCCAAAGTGTTTCCCTCTCTCGAGCATTCGGGAGACCTATCGGTTGATTGCTATGAGTTTGCAGGAGGGAATGGGAGGGTTGGGAATCGTCACTCAACTGGCAGGGAGCTCTCGAAAGAGCAGAAGCTTGTCGGGTCAGCAAATGGAAGATCCTTGTTTTGTCTCTCCATCTTATTGCGAGCTGCTTTATGAAGGGCGCAAGATTGTGGGGAGCGCTCAAAGGAGATTGAGGCGGAGCTTTCTCCAACACGGTTCCATTCCCCTTCAGGTCAACCATGCCACAATGGCCGCTAGTTTGGGGGTTTCAGAGGAATTGTTGCGAAGGTCAGTTGTTTCCCTCTCCGAGGCACTCGGACGAGTGGTTGCCCGGCGGACTCTGTGTGAGGCGCTCCAAGCGGGATTCGAACAGGTGTGCAGGGTGAAACTTCACAGGAGAGAAGTTGACGAAGACGTGCGGTGTCACTCTTCTGCCAAAATTGCGTCCAATTGAGTGATGATATAAACTCTTCAGTGAAGCAGGATTCTCTTCGATTTCATGAACAAGAAAGATGAATTGGGTGGTCTGGACGCTCGCTCGCGCGAGATTTTGAGAGGGCTGGTTCGTGAGTATATTCATAGTGGGCGACCGGTTGGTTCTCGCCGATTGGCCAAAGCTCATTCAGAGAAATTGAGTCCTGCCACCATCCGAAGTGTCATGGCGAATCTGGAGGAGAGAGGTTTCTTAAAGCAGCCCCACACCTCGGCCGGGAGAGTTCCCACCGACAAGGGATACCGTGTTTACGTGGACTCTCTTCTAGAGACCAGAAAACTGTCCAAGAAAGAAGTCAATCGCATCAAAGGGAGTTTGGAGCAGGAGACCGATCCCGCCGATTTGATGACCAAAACCTCTCAGATTCTATCGACCTTCTCTGATAACGTTGGCTTTGTTCTGGCACCCCCGATTTCCCTGGCCGTATTGAAGCATATTGAATGTGGGACGACTTCTCGGGAGCGTGTTTTAGTCATTCTGGTCACTGGTGCTGGACTGGTTCAGCACCGCTTCATCCAATTGGATGAGGATGTGGCGCAGAGCGATCTGGATCAGGCAGGTCGCTACTTGGGGACTCATTTTCAAGGGAAAACTCTGCTTGAGATTCGTGACGAACTGCTCCGTCTGATGTCAGAAGAAAAATCTCTATATGACCGAATTTTGAAGAACGTGATTTTGCTGGGTTCGGCGGCGTTGATGAATCCTGAGTCGGACGTGGAAGAGGGAGCAGATGTGTACCTGGGCGGGGCCGCCCAGATTATTCAGAAACCGGAGATGAACGATATCAACCGAATGATCGCCCTCTTCGAGACCTTCGAGGAGAAGAGTCGATTGGTAAAGATTATCAGCGAATGCTTGAAATCGAATCCAGAAGGACTGACGGTTACCATTGGTCTTGAGGAACACATTCCGCGAATGCGCGACTGGGCGCTCGTTACATCTCCTTATCTCCATAATCATAAGGTCATGGGTGGCCTGGGCATTCTAGGTCCTTCCCGGATGGAGTATGCCAAAGCCATTAGTTTGGTCGACTATGTGGCCAAACTTTTCGGAGAACTGCTGGACGGCAATTGATTCACTCCAGGCCTTAACCATCACAGAGCTGAGGAGACCATGGGAAAAGACGAAGAAGGCATGGAAGAGGACTCTTCTGGGCAGGCACAGTTCACAGACAGTGCCGGTCAGGAGGAGCCGCTCGATTCTGAGGAGAACAGTGTCGAAAACCTGAAGAGAGAACGTGACGAAAACTATGATCTGCTGCTTCGCAAGCAGGCTGAATTTGACAACTTTCGCAAACGAGTCACCAAGGAAAAGGAAGAACTACGTCTTAGCGCTCAAGCTGCGGTGATCGAGAAGGTCTTGAATATCGTAGATGCCTTTGAGAAGGGACTCAACAGCTTGGAACAGGAATCGGAAGAGTCTGCCCTGGAGACCTACCGTCAGGGCTATGAATTGATGTTCGAAGAGTTCAAGTCGGTTTTGAAAAAGTTCAATGTGACTGAAATCCCTGGGTCTGGAACCTGTTTCGATCCCAATGTACACGAGGCCGTGGTGAGAGAGGTGACGACCGAGTACGAAGAAGGGGAGATCTTGGAGGAGTACCGGAAGGGGTACATGATCAAAGACCGACTTTTACGGCCAGCCCAGGTAAAAGTGGCAGTGCAGCCGGATAAGCTCGCAGTGGGTGAGGAAGAGTCAGGAGACCCACAGGAGTGACTTCCTTGCAAACGTACTACGGCGATCTTATGATCACGGTAAAGTGAACTAGGAGAACGGGTTTTTGGCAAAAAGAGACTACTACGAGATACTGGGCGTCGGCAGAGATGCGGAACAGCAAGAAATCAAGAGTGCTTATCGCCGATTGGCGGTTCAATATCATCCTGACAAGAATGCTGGCAACAAAGAGGCGGAAGAAAGATTCAAAGAGGGCGCAGAAGCCTACAGTATCTTGAGTGACGCTGAAAAAAGAGCGCGCTACGATCGCTTTGGTCACGCTGGAGTTAGTCCTGGGGCAGGGGGATTTGGGGGATTTGATCCTGATGTGTTCGCGGATTTCAGTGATGTTCTAGGTGACTTCTTTGGCTTTGGGGATATTTTCGGTGGTCCTGGAAGACGTCACAACCAGCCTCAGCGAGGTGCAGACCTTCGCTACGACTTGAGAATCAGCTTCGAAGAAGCTGCATTTGGTGTAAAGACAAAGCTCAAGATTCCCAGAATGGAACCTTGCCCGACTTGCGAGGGTTCAGGAGCGGATCCCCGAGAGGGTCTTGAAACCTGTTCCACTTGTGGTGGTCAGGGCAGTGTTCGCTACCAGCAGGGCTTCTTTAGTATTAGTCGGACCTGCGCCAATTGCCATGGTCGAGGACAGGTTGTGAAGGTTCCCTGTTCCGATTGCCATGGTCGGGGACAGAAGAAAGAGGAGCGAGTTCTTGAACTCAAGATTCCAGCCGGCGTGGATGAAGGATCCCGATTGAGAATTACCCGAGAAGGGGAAGCGGGACTGAAGGGTGGTCCTTCAGGGGATCTGTACGTTGTCATATCAGTCGAGGAGCATCAGTTTTTTGTGCGTCAGGACAACCATGTTTTTTGTGAGGTGCCTATCACGTTTTACCAGGCCGCTTTGGGGGCAGATCTCTCAGTGCCCACCTTGAAGGGAAGAGTTGAGAAAATCAAGGTTGCCTCGGGCACTCAATCGGAGACCGTATTCAGATTAAAGGGTCGGGGCATTCCCAGTCTGAACGGCGGTAGAAAAGGGGATCAGCTAGTGCGAGTCAAGGTGGTGACTCCCAAGAAGTTGACCAGAGAACAGCGGGAACTGCTAGAGCGTCTCTCTGAGATCTCAGGAGAAGCTGAGGAATCAGGCAGTCTCTTTGACAAGGTCAAGGAAATGTTGAGTTAGGATAGACTCCTAAGAGCCTGGTGTTGAACTTCTGTGGAAGCTTCAGATCCCTGGTATTGAGGACTTGCAATAGGTCTTTCAAACAAATTACACTCCGCCGATGAAATGTGCGATCGTCGCGATATTCCTGTTACAGATTTCGTTGCTGCACTCTCAACATCGCCCGCTGATTACCGAGCGTGCTGAGACCGTTCCCAGGGGCTACGCCCTATTCGATCTGGGGATCGAGTACCTTCAGAATGCAGTCTTCCCGTTTTCCGGACTCAAAGGAGATCTCACCCGTGCAGGTGTCCTCGGATTTCGTGTGGGAGCGGCAGACAACGTTGAGATTCAAGTGCTGGGCACAGTCCAACATGTTTTGAGTATTCAGGAGCGCTTTGACGCCCCCAATACTCCGCGATTGGAAATTCCAGGCGACTCGACCCATGATGTGGGAGACTTCAGTCTGGCAACCAAGGTGCGTTTCCTGAAGGAAGACGGGAAACGACCGGCACTGGCTTTCCGTTTTGGCATGCAGCTGCCTAACGCTTCCAACGAGAATGGCTTGGGCAATGATGAGACCAATATTTTCGGTAGCTTTTTGCTGGAAAAGGAGTTTGGAAAGGTCAGGTTCCTGACTAATCTGGGGATAGTCATTCTGGGAGATCCGGTAGAGGCCGGATCTCAAGATGATCTGTTTACCTACGGTGTTGCGGCGCTCTACAAAGTTCATCCTCGTGTCAGTCTGGTGGGGGATATCTACGGACGAACCGGTCCGGGAGGTATTGGAACCGAGGACCAATCACGTCTCCGTCTGGGTGCTCAGGTTGAAGCCGCTCGGTTGCATTGGGATGTCGGCTTGTTTTTAGGGTTTCTGGACTCGGATCCTGACTCCGGAGTGATCTTCGGGATCTCCAAGCAGTTTCAGCTGTTTGGTCGTTGATGCGATCGCTGACAACTGACAATGGGTTCAAGGTCTTATTCTTCAAGTTTCCTAGGCCGCGGTTCTGACACTGTCTCGTAGCGAGGAGTCGCAGGCGCCGCCCTGACAAGACCTGCGACCGAGGCCCGCGCAGACGTACCAATAGGTACGTTCAGTGCCTCGTTTCATAGATATGGTAACGTTCGCTGATGGGGCTTGCGAGGCGAGATCAAGGAGCAAGGAGAAGGCGATGCAGGGGCATCGACGACGACGAGCGACACAGAAATTGGGACCGGCCCGCCGCCACGAACGCCACCGTATCTATGAAGCGAGACACTAGCACGG
>JAUXKG010000343.1 GCA_030624355.1 Acidobacteriota bacterium | reverse complement strand
GACATCAAAATCCAGACGGGTCCTCCCTCAATCAAGACCGAGAACTCACGTCCCAACGCCTGGATCTACGTTGACCTGGCCGACATCGACATTGGAACCTACGTCCAGATGGCCCGCAGGGCCGTGGCCCAGGAAGTGGAGATTCCACCCGGCTATAACATTATCTGGAGTGGGCAATACGAGTATATGATCAGAGCACAGCAGCGCCTGGCGTATGTCGTTCCGATGACCCTGCTGATTATTTTCGTGATCATTTACCTGAACACCCGCTCGGTAACGAAAACCCTGATCGTATTTCTATCGGTGCCCTTTTCTCTGGTGGGCACCTTCTGGCTGCTCTACTGGCTGGATTACAACATGAGCATCGCCGTTTGGGTGGGAATCATTGCGCTGGCCGGTTTGGCAGCCGAGACCGGAGTGGTCATGCTGCTGTATCTGGATGTGAGCTACAACCAGGCACTTCGAGAAGGACGGATGCGAACCCGCCAGGACCTGGTGGATGCGATTTACCACGGAGCCGTCACCCGCCTGAGACCCAAGATCATGACAGCCAGCGTGATCATGGCCGGGCTCATCCCCATCATGTGGAGCCACGGGACTGGAGCTGATGTCATGAAGCGAATCGCCGCTCCCATGGTCGGAGGGGTTGTGACATCCGTAATCTTGGTGCTGGGTGTGTATCCCGTGATCTATTACATCTGGAAAGGATGGAAACTCAAGAATGAATAAGTGGATCGTCTCGCTTGCTCTGGTCTTCTGGGTAAACGGCTGGCTGGCCGCTGAGACCCTGAAGGTTCGCCACGATCACAACCCCTGGGGCAAATGCGAGGGAGAGCTGGTTCTCAGCCAGGAAGGGGTGGAATACCGGCAGGATGAGGACAAACACCACCGAAAGTGGAGATGGGTGGACATCCAGAGCATCGATCGCAAATCGTCCAGCCGCTTCAGCATTCTGACCTATGAGGATCAGAGATGGCTGTTTGGAGCTGACCGACACTTCAACTTTACCCTGCTGCCCGACCAGGAGCCGTTGAGCGAAGAAACCTTTCAGTTCATCTCCGCACACCTGGGTAAGCCGGTTACTGATAGAATAGCCAAAAGAGCACAAACAGACTATCAGGTGGCCGCCAAGCACCTTCATACCTTCGGCGGCTGTGAAGGGACCCTCTATTTTGGTCCGGAGTGGATCAGCTATGAGACTGATCATGCACAGGATGCCCGAACCTGGAAACGGGATCGGGATGTGGACAGCGTCTGGTCACTGAATCGCTACCAGCTTGAGATTCATGTCTTCGAAGAAAACAAACGATCCTTTGACAAGACCCGCCGCTTCCGCTTTCAACTCAAGGAGCCTCTGAATGAGGACTATTACGATGAGCTGCGCCGCCAACTCCTTCACGGGAGGTAAGCGATGAAGGTTCTACCCTACCTGGCAGCCACGGTCGTTCTCGGTCTTCTGGCCGGGGCTGGCTACTTCCTCTACACCAGTCAACCCATCGTCTGTGCAGTGTGTCATCGCCCCATACAACACGCCACTTTTTACAGAATTCACCTTTCCGACGGCCAGATCGAAGACATCTGCTGTCCCCGCTGCGGCCTTCATTTCCAAAAAGACAGAAACGACATCGCCAGTGCCGAAGCGGCCGACTTCTCCACCGGAGAGCAAATTCAGGCTTCTGAAGCCTACTACGTCGCGAACAGTTCGATTCATCTCTGCTGCTCGGAAGATCCGGTTCGGAAGGACTGGTTGGGAACCCAGTATTCGCTGACCTGGGACCGCTGCCTGCCCAGCCTGGTGGCCTTCAAAGAGCAGCAGCAGGCGGCAGCCTTTGTCCGCCAGAATGGTGGTGTTTTGAAAAGCTACCCAGAGCTGCTGAGCGAAAATTTCTAGAGCAGCCCTGGATCAGCCGAGACTCTCGATCACGGCCTCGGTGAACGCTTCGGTGTTCAAATCACCGCCCAAATCCTGCGTCTTCCGGCCATCGGCCAGTGCACGCAGATACGCTTTCTGGATGCGGCTTGCCACCTCGTGGCAGGACTCGTCTTTTCTTTTTTCTGCTATATACTCGAGCATCATCACGGCCGACATGAGGAGCGCGAGCGGGTTGGCCACGCCCTTTCCTGCGATGGTCGGCGCCGAGCCGTGGACCGCTTCGAAGACCGCCTGTTCGTCCCCGATGTTGGCGCCCGGGACCACTCCCAGACCACCGACCAACCCTGCACACAGGTCGCTCACCACGTCGCCGTATAGGTTCTCCAGGAGAAGCATGTCGAACTGAGTCGGGTCCTGCACCAGCTTCATACATCCGGCATCCACGATCACTTCCTCGTATTCGATATTGGGGTAGTCATGCTCCTGGACTTCCCTGGCACAGCTCAGAAACAGGCCATCGGTGAGCTTCATGATATTGGCCTTGTGAAAGATCGTGATCTTGCGCCGCCGGCGCTGTGTGGCGAAACGAAAGGCCCACCGGGCGATACGCCTGCAGGCGGTCTGGGTGGAAATCTTCATGCTCATCACGACATCATCCGTCACCCGATTCTCCACGCCACTATAAAGTCCCTCCGTGTTCTCACGGATGATGATGAGATCGACGCCTTGGTAGCGCGTCGGAACGCCCTTCAAGCTGCTGATGGGACGAACTGCGGAGTAGAGTTTCAGCTTTTGTCGCAGCTGTACATTGACCGAGGTGAAGCCTTCACTGATGGGAGTCGAGCACGGTCCCTTGAGCGCCAGTCGGTGACGTTGAATCGCTTCGACCGTTTCTGCGGGAAGGACTTCTCCTGATGATTCGAGTGCCGTGATGCCGGCCTGCCGCTCTTCCCATTCGAGCGGGGCGCCGGCTACCTCGAGAATGCGCTGGACGGCCTGGGTCACTTCCGGTCCGATGCCGTCTCCCGGTATCAAAACCACCCGGTGAATTTTCATCGCTGGAATCTCCCAGGCCGGATTATGCATAGGTTCTCGTCACGAAGCGCCGAAGGCGCTGGCCTGACAAGGCAAGGGGTTAGGCGCAATGGAACTGAACTTCTGAAAAGGCTTCTGAATTGGCGGGAACTGGATTGCCACGGATCTGATCAACTATTTCCTCAAATGCCTCTGGACATTCATTGTGAAGCATGGAGAGAAAACCAAGAGTTCTGGAAGCTGCGGCGTTAAACTGTAACGTGCACTCTAGAAAATCATTGGATACCATTCCCCATTTACCTCCAGCGTAACTGAGAACGCAATCAATGAATTTACAGTTCACATACTCGTCTTCATCCACTGTAATTTCCTTCTCTTCAAAAATCTTGTCATCAAACTGGTGCATTTTGTCTCCTTGGTTAAAAGGTATCATGTAGCGTAAGTCGGAGACTAGGAGAAGTGAGTACTTAGAACTCGAAATTCATCCGCCGCAGCAGGTCGTTTCGCAACTCACAATGAGTTAAAATTGCTCCATCCTTTCATACTACTCACCCAACAAGGAGAAGCTATGAAATCGGCATTCAAGGAAGGGTCAAGTGTTGAGGTCTACTTACTCGGTGACAGGGTCATCACGGGCAAGGTTACCAACGCATCTGATGCATTCGTAGAGGTACTCGAGCAAGAAGAACATCGAGGGCAATCTGTTGCAGTGCGCATTAATTACTCCAGCATAAGCCACATGTATCCCGATGTAGAACTTGCTACGGTGACGCCTTCAGGAAGCATTCCCCTGCGAGCGATTCCGCAAAACCCTCCGCCCACAAATTGACAGGGCCTCGTTTGTCGTGGGGGAGAAGGATGTGCAGGTGGTTGCGTTCTTGCGTGAGGCTGGTAATACGGGACTCCTAATCTAGTTCCCATCCGGAAAGTGGGGT
>JAUXKG010000391.1 GCA_030624355.1 Acidobacteriota bacterium | reverse complement strand
CTGGCCATGATCATGTTCATCTGGGGCACCAGCCTCTACTTCAAGAACTATCGTCCGCCCAGGCATGCCCTGGACATCTACGTCACCGGTAAACAGTGGATGTGGAAGTTTCAGCATATGGCGGGCCAGCGGGAAATCAACCAATTGCATGTACCCGTGGGTCGCCCTGTCAAGTTGACAATGGCTTCAGAAGACGTGATTCACAGCCTCTACATTCCCGCTTTTCGAGTGAAGAGAGATGTGGTGCCGGGCCGCTACAGCACCCTGTGGTTCGAAGCCACCAAAACCGGCACATATCATCTCTTCTGCGCCGAATACTGCGGAACCCAGCATTCAGGAATGGGAGGCCAGGTAGTGGTCATGGAACCGGCTCATTACGAAGAGTGGCTGGGGGGAGCGGCTCTGGCAGCCCCCCAGGCGACAGCCGCCATGGGGGAAAAACTTTTCCTTCAATATGGCTGTAGCACCTGCCATCTGCCCGATGACCAATCCAGAGCACCGTCCCTTCAAGGACTCTTCGGCCGAGATGTGCACCTGCAGGATGCTGACAATCTGGTGGCTGATGAGGGCTACATCCGCGAATCCATCCTCAACCCTCAAGCCCGGGTAGTCGAGGGATTTTTTCCCATCATGCCTCCCTATCAAGGCCACATCAGTGAAGAAGAAGTGCTGCAGATCATTGCCTACATCAGATCCCTCAGAACAAGCACGAGGTCCAACGAATGAGCCATACAGGCCCGAGTCAACTCCACCACACTCCGCCGGAACCGAAACTGCACTACCTGAATCAGAGCTATGGCGTGAAATCCTGGCTCCTGACGCTTGACCACAAGCGAATCGCTTTGCTCTACCTGATTTCCATCACCTTGTTTTTCTTCCTGGGCGGTGCCTTTGCGGTGCTGCTCAGGCTGGAGTTAATGACCCCGGAGGGAGATCTTCTTCAAGCCGAGACCTACAACCGGATGTTCACCATGCACGGCCTCATCATGATCTTCTTCTTCCTGATCCCTTCGGTTCCGGCTGTGCTGGGCAACTTTCTGGTTCCTCTGATGATTGGAGCCAGAGACCTGGCCTTCCCTCGGATCAATCTGGCCAGTTGGTACATCTACACAGTGGGAGGCCTGTTCACCATGTCGGCCGTCGTCATGGGGGGCGTCGATACCGGCTGGACCTTTTACACGCCCTACAGCAGCACTTACGCCAACAGCCACGTCATCCTGACAGCTCTGGGGGTCTTCATCACCGGCTTTTCCTCCATCCTGACCGGACTCAACTTCCTGGTCACCATCCACAAGATGCGGGCTCCCGGCCTGACCTGGTTTCGTCTGCCGCTGTTCATCTGGGCCCACTATGCCACCAGTCTGATCATGATTCTGGGCACTCCGGTACTAGCCACTGCCATTCTCCTGGTGGCTCTTGAACGGTTATTTCACATTGGAATTTTCGACCCCGCTCTGGGCGGCGATCCCATTCTTTTCCAGCACCTGTTCTGGTTCTATTCCCATCCGGCGGTCTACATCATGATCCTGCCATCAATGGGAGTCATCAGTGAGGTGGTCACCTGTTTCTCCCGCAAAAGAATTTTTGGCTATAACTACGTCGCCTTCTCCAGCCTGGCCATTGCCGTTCTTGGCTTTCTGGTATGGGGCCATCACATGTACACCAGCGGCCAGTCGGTCTATGCCAGCATGATTTTTTCCGTTCTCAGCTTCCTGGTAGCCATCCCCTCGGCGGTCAAGGTGTTCAACTGGACAGCCACCCTGTATGAGGGTTCAGTGGCCTACCAAACCCCGATGTTGTACGTCTTCGGCTTCATCGGCCTTTTCACGATCGGAGGATTGACAGGGTTGTTCCTGGCCACCCTGGCCATCAACGTCCACCTGCACGACACCTACTTCGTAGTGGCGCATTTTCACTACATCATGGTGGGGGGGGCCATCATGGGATATATGGCCGGCATTCACTTTTGGTGGCCCAAGATGACCGGGCGGCTTTATCCGGAAGGATGGGCCAGATTTTCAGCTCTGGTGATCTTCATCGGATTCAATCTGACCTTTCTCCCCCAGTTTCTGCTGGGGTATATGGGAATGCCCCGGCGCTACCATGTCTATCCCGAAGAGTTTCAGATTCTGAATGTCATGTCCTCGGCCGGAGCCTCGATACTGGGCGTAGGGTACTTGATTCCCATGATCTACCTGTTGTGGTCGCTTCGCTATGGAGCCGCCGCCAGCTCCAATCCATGGAGTGCCAAGGGCCTCGAGTGGCAAACCTCTTCACCCCCTGTCAGCCACAACTTTGAAGTCACCCCCGTTGTGACCGAAGAGGCCTACCAATATTCACCGCAGGAGGCCGAAGTTGTCTGACGATTCTTCCACACTGGCCCATCAATTCGACGACCTGGAACAGCAGCGCGAGGCGTCCACCCTGGGGATGTGGGCCTTCCTGGTCACCGAAATCATGTTCTTCGGCGGTCTCTTCCTCGGTTACTCCGTGTATCGATTCAACTATCCGGAGGCCTTCGCCGAAGGCAGCCACCATCTGGACGTCACTCTGGGCAGCATCAACACCGCAGTTCTGATCGGCAGCAGCCTGACCATGGCTCTGGCCGTGCGCGGGGCTCAACTCGGCCGGCGAAACACCGCCGTCGGCTCTCTGCTACTCACCGTTCTGCTGGGATGCGTCTTTCTGGGCATCAAGGCTGTAGAGTATGGGCACAAGTTCGAGGAACAGCTGGTACCGGGCACCTCCTTCGGCTACTCCTCAACCCAGGTCGATCCCGGCCAGCTGGAGCTTTTCTTTTCTTTTTATTTCGCCATGACCGGCCTGCATGCCTTTCACATGATCATCGGCATTGCCATCCTGCTCGTTCTGGTCTGGAAGACCTGGAAAGGCCGCTTCACACCGAGCTACTATGCACCGGTGGAAATGACCGGTCTTTACTGGCATTTCGTCGATATTGTTTGGATCTTTCTTTTCCCACTGCTTTACTTGATCGGACGACACCTGTGATGTCTGAACACGTCGTTCCTGTGAAAATTTATTTCGCGATATTTACTATCCTGATCGTCTTGACGGGTGTCACCGTGGGGGTGGCCTTCGCCGACCTTGGTTTCATGAACACCGTAATGGCTCTCACCATCGCCGTTTTCAAGGCCACCCTGGTCATCCTTTATTTCATGCACGTTCGCTACGGAAGTCGGCTCACCTGGGTCTTTGTGGGGACTGGATTCTTCTGGCTGGCTATTCTGATCGTGTTCACGCTGAGTGACGTTCTGACCCGGAGCTGGTTGGCCGTACCGGCAGGCTGGAACTGACGGGAAAACAGGTGAATCTTACGCCCGCGTTTCTCACACTGTCTCGTAGCGAGGAGTCTCAGGCGCCGCCCTGACAAGGCCTGCGACCGAGGCCCGCGCAGACGTACCAATAGG
>JAUXKG010000041.1 GCA_030624355.1 Acidobacteriota bacterium | reverse complement strand
TTCCCGTGCTGGTATACAGGGACCCGTTGGCAATCGACATGCCACCTCGGATTGGCCCGGGAAGGTCATGTTTCCACAACTGCTCCCCGGTCCTCGCATCAATGGCTTCCAGAGTGCCATTCTGCAGTCCCTGGTAGAAAACCTCTCCTGCCACGGCCACCGGGCCTTCGATGAGGGCCGGGTTAGCCACCCACCATTGAATATCTCCGGTGTAGGCGTGCAGTCCGGCGGCCACCGACATTGCTGGTCTGCCTCGAATGCCGGCCGAGTTGGAAACAATGAAGACTCGATTGTATGCCACCGCCGTACTGTTCACAAGCGGCCCTCCCTTGTTGGTGGCATTGGTCAACATGGCCTTCCAGTATTTCTTGCCGGTGTAACGGTTGAAACAGAACATCCCGGCCTTGTTACCGGCCGCTACACAGGGGCGTGTTTCTTGTTTTCTGGCGGGATGGACGGCATCAAAGACCATGGGGTGACAACTGTAATCCAGATCAAATGGATCGGCGGGCCTCAATTGATCGTACCAGAGCAACTCTCCGGTATCGGCATCAAAAGCCAACAGACTCTCGGTAAAGAGTATGGGATCGTTCCCGCTGTAGCTCTTGACACTGCCGGTGCTGAAATAGACGATGTTGGCGGCCTCGTCGATTGCAGGGGAGGTCCAGATTGAGCCCCCAGCACCTCTACTCCGGTCGGGCACCACATAAAACCGCCACCTCACGGCTCCCGTTTCGGCATCCAGGCAGACTGCCTGGGCCTCGCCAGAGGAAGTTCCCACATAGACCTTTCCTTGATGGACGGCCGTTGAACACAAAATCTGAGCCCGATTCTTCATCGGATCCTCATCCAGCTGAGTCTGCCACAACTCTCTGCCTGACTCCGCATCCAGACAATGGATCTTGGTCAGGCTGGTGGAAAAATACAGTCGGCCGTCATGGTATTGTGAGGAGGAGCGCAGTCCCTGATCCGCTGCATTCCGACGTTCGTCGTATCCAGCACTGAAGTTCCACTTCACCTTTCCAGTAGACGCCTCCACCGCATACTGATAGCCAAGAAGCGTTCCAAAGTAGACAGTGTCGCCGACAACCGTTGGTGTCGACTGAAAGGGCGCCTCCGACTCAAAGGCCCATTTCAACTTCAAGCGGTCCACGTTGCTTCTCGTCAACGTGCTTTCCTGGGAGTTAAAGCGAGTGTTCTGCAGGTTTTGCCCAAACCGGGGCCAGTCGGCACCTCCCGTCCTGACCGGTGCCGCGCCAGCCGGGACCGAAGCTCCCAGATAGGGTCGAGATGTCACACCCATCGCAGCGCCGGTGGTGGCCAGAGACTGGAGCAATTTTCGTCGGGTCCATCGATTCTCCTCGCTCTTCATATCCTTCACTCCTCTCGAATGGCCTTCGGTTCAACTCGTCCCCTGACGCTGGACAAGAGCCGTTTTCTGCAGCCATTTATCGACCGCCCTTCCCGACTAGACTTGCGACAGGAAACTTCGAAACACACATCCTAATGTTAGTGGAGCGGTTGCTGACTTGCCAGAGGAAATCGCTTTTTCAATCGAAACAAAAAAGCGTCCCAAGACGCCTTGTCGTTGACAATCTGTCGAACCTTCTGAAAGACTCGCAATTCCCCATGGAACAACAGAAACTCAAACTGTTTGAGGAACGACCAATTCTTTCCGTCACCCAGATTGTTGAGGGCGTCAAATCTCAACTGGAAGCGGGATTTCGCGACATCTGGGTCAGAGGTGAGATCTCGAATTTTAGAACTCCTCCCTCCGGACATCTGTATTTCACGTTGAAAGACAGTAAGTCACAGCTGAAGGCAGTCTGTTTTCGGATGCGAAGCCGCCTGCTGAAATTTCGTCCCGAAGATGGCATGGAGGTGATCGCCAGAGGCTCTCTTTCGGTTTATGCGCCGCGCGGCGACTTTCAGTTGGTCATTGAGTCGGTGGAACCGGTGGGACCAGGGGCCCTTCAAATCGCCTTTGAGAAATTGAAGACTCAGCTGCAGTCTGAAGGACTGTTTGATGAAGCCCACAAGAAGAAACTGCCCCTTTTACCAGCCAAGGTAGGTGTGGTGACCTCCCCTTCGGGAGCGGCAGTTCAGGACATCCTGAGGGTGCTTTCACGTCGCAACGACCGGCTCAACATCCTGATCTTCCCTGCCCTGGTTCAAGGGTCCGGTGCTGCACTGCAAATTATTCAGGGAATCGACTATCTAAATAGTCGCCAGGACATCGACGTTATTATCCTCACCCGGGGGGGTGGCTCTTTGGAGGACCTGTGGGCATTTAACGAAGAACCTGTGGCTCGCGCCATTTTTGAATCTCGCCTACCGGTGATCTCAGCAGTAGGCCACGAAATTGACTTCACGATCGCTGATTTTGTCGCCGACCTGCGGGCTCCAACCCCATCGGCAGCAGCGGAAATTGTGTCCGGCGCTCGAATCGACTTGTGGAACCGTGTGGAGGGACTGGTCCTCAGATGTGGCCAAGCACTTCGTTTGCACATCACCTACAAGCGCCAGCAGCTGCAAAAACTGGCTGCCAGCCGAGCCTTTGTCGACGCAGAAAGCAGGCTCAGATTCTTCCTGCAGCGTCTGGACGAACTACACACGCGACTGCTGAAGACACTGCCAACCAGACTGGACCCGCTCCGGGAAAGAGTTGCACAGCACAGCAAGGATTTGTCCCGGCAGATTCAATTTTATTTGCGATCCAAGAGACAATCACACAAGTCTCAAGCTGATCAACTCCAAGCCTTTTCACCTCAAGCCGTTCTGGATCGAGGTTACGCCATCGCTACCTCTGAGAAGAACCAAGTCATCCGCAGCCCCGATCAGTTGAAAAAGGGTGATAAACTGGATGTGCAAGTGGCCCGAGGCGGATTTCGAGCGCAAAAGATATAACCCACTCATGGAATATAAGGATTTCGAAAAGGCCCTGAGTCGCTTGGAGAACATCGTTGGAGAGCTGGAAGAGGGAGAACTGGCACTGGAGAAAGCCTTGAAGCTTTTTGAGGAGGGGGTCAAGATTGCCCGTTTCTGCAGTACCAAGCTGGATGAAGCGGAGCGAAAAGTAGAGATTCTGCTCAAAGACAAGCAGGGACAACTGGCAGAAGAGCCCTTCCAAACCGGGGAAGATCCGGATCAGTCTTGAGAAAAGGCGCTGCTGTCAGGTTGGAAAAAGATTTTTCCATCGATCACTATCTCAAGCGACAAAAAAAGTTCGTCGACAGCCATTTGGACGATTTCCTCCCTTCCGCCCATACGGCTCCTGAGATCCTTCACGAAACCATGCGCTACAGTGTCTTCGCGGGTGGGAAGAGGATCCGACCGATCCTGGTCCTGGCAACAGGAGAGGCACTGAATGGAGAACTGGACAGTCTCACCTGTCTGGCCTGCGCCATTGAGCTGATCCATACCTACTCGCTAATCCACGATGACCTTCCTGCCATGGACAACGACGACTATCGAAGAGGTCAGCTGACTGCCCACAAGAAGTTTGGAGAAGGAATCGCCATCTTGGCCGGGAACGCTCTGTTGACTCTGGCCGTACAGACACTGGCGGAAATCTCCTCGGTTCCGGAAAAGACAAGGTTGGCCGTCATTCTCCAACTTTGTCAGGCTGTCGGCTCGCGGGGCGGGATGCTGGCCGGCCAAGCGATGGATCTTGAAACCCAGGGCAAGAAATTCTCCAAAGAACACCTGGAGCAGATCCATTCCGCCAAGACCGGGGCATTGATTCAGATATCGGTGCGTTGCGCGTCCCTGTTTGCCGGTGCCTCCCAAGAAGTCTGCCACAACTTGTCGGCCTTTGGTTCCGGGTTGGGACTGGCCTATCAAATTGTCGACGACATTTTGGACGTGGAGGGATCCTCAAGCGATCTAGGGAAAACTTCGGGCAAAGACGACATCAATGAGAAAGCTACCTATCCGGCCCTGTACGGACTCGAAACCAGCAAAAACATCGCCACCGATCTGGTCGAAACTGCTATCCAACAGATCCAGTTCCTGGGTCCTGCCGGGAAGATACTCAGGGAACTGGCCCACTTTATTTCCGTGCGCCGATTCTGATCCCAGGAATGCACACGGAATGGGCGCGGAATCTGAAAATTCAAGCGATGGATAAATTCAGACTTGACGACCTTTTGGTGGAGCGAGGACTTGCTCAAAGCCAAAAGGAGGCGAGGGCAATCATTTTGAGCGGTGTAGTCCTGGTCGATGAGCAAAGAATTGACAAACCCGGCACCCGGATTGATCCTTCTTCTGAGATTCGGCTAAAGAGAGCTGATCTGAAATACGTCTCTCGTGGAGGTCTGAAGCTGGAAGCGGCCCTGCGTGAGTTCTCCATTGATCTTCGGGAAGGGGTGTGTCTGGATCTGGGAGCCTCAACCGGCGGGTTTACAGACTGTCTGCTTCAACACGGTGCTCGCAAAGTGCATGCCTTTGACGTCGGTCGAGGACAACTTCACTGGGGGTTGAGACAGGATCCACGAGTAGTGGTGCACGACTCAAGCAACGTGCGCCATCTGACTCCCTCCATGATTGATGATCCGGTGGACTTGATCACCGTAGACGTCGTTTTCATTTCTCTTCGTCTGGTCCTCCCGCCGCTGAAGGCATTTCCCGGTGTCCAGATCGTCTCACTGGTCAAGCCCCAGTTTGAAGCCGAACGTCAAGAGCTGGACCCAGGCGGTATCGTCCAAAGCGTCCAGATGCAAGGGCGGATTGTTGGCCGAATCCGGGATTTCTGTGTCCAGGAGGGATTCGATGTGCTGGGTGAGATTCCGTCTCCAGTTCGGGGACAAAAGGGAAATCAGGAATATTTTCTCCATCTGCAAACAAAACACTGATCTTTCACAGACATCTGATTAGTCTTGCCAGATAGTCAGCCAGCCGGTCAATGTTGCTGTCAAACTCGGTCCAAAAGGCCCTTACGCCTGAACTCGCCGTGTCGGAAACAATCTTGGGAGCGACCGAGGGGATTTGATATCTTCGGGCCACCTCCAGAGCCCCGGCACTCTCCATGTCACAGATGAGAGCTCCCGATTTCTGATGCAGTGACAGTCTGGACTTGGCCCTCAGAACCGGGGTGGAGACGGTAAGCCCTCTCCCCGAGACTTCCCAGCCCTGCTGCCTCAAGCCAGCAACCAGTTCCCCATCGGCCGGGAAACAGAGACCGTCCTGAAAACACCACTCCTCCGGCAATATGACCTCCCCTATTTCAAGGGAAGGATCCAATTGCCCGGCAGTTCCGGTGAAAACAAGAAAGTCAGGTCGCTCACTTCGAAAGCAGTTCTCCAGGCTGGTGGCCGTCTTTCGGCTGCCAACGCCGGTAACCAGGAATCGACACTTCAGCTGCAGCCGCTTCCGCAGAGCCTTCAACTCTTTTCTCAGAGCACAGGCGATCAACAATCCCTTTTCAGTCGCCACCACCGTCATACCGTTTGAATCCCCATCTGGCTCAACGATTTTGGGAGTCAGCCCGATTTTTTATAGCATCAATCGCGGCTCAAATGATATCTATCTGTCATGCAATGCCCTTTTTGTAGTGAACAAAAAAACAAAGTTGTCGATTCACGGGGAAGTAAGGAAGGAATAGCGGTCCGGCGCCGACGGGAGTGTTTGAGCTGTCATCGACGCTTCACCACCTACGAAAGAGTTGAAGAGATCCCCTACATGGTCGTCAAAAAAGGCGGGGAACGGGAGCCGTTTGACCGATTCAGAATTCTGACCGGACTGTTGAGATCTTGCGAAAAGAGACCGGTGGCCAGACATCAGTTGGAGCAGCTTGCCGATGAAGTTGAGGGTCGACTCCTTGCTATGCCGGGGCGAGAAATGACCTCAGAAGAGATCGGTCAATTCGTGATGGAGAGGCTCAAACAGATTGACAAAATCGCCTATATTCGATTTGCTTCCGTCTGTTTAGAGTTCAAAGATGTGCGTGATTTTGCCGAACAGATCGAGCATCTGCTCAAGCCTGGGAAATGATCGATGCCCGGGAAGAACCCACGCGAGTTCGACTTGATCGAATGGATCCGTCACAACCCCCAAAATCTTCCGCCTTCGGTCCTAATGCCGATCGGCGACGACTGCGCTGTCTTTGATCCCCGGTTCGCTTCCCGCATGACTGTCACCACAGATGTCCTTCTCGAGGATGTCCACTTCCGACGGCGATGGGTCAGTTCCTACTGGCTGGGGAGAAAATCTCTGGTGGTCAATCTGAGTGATCTGGCTGCCATGGGTTCGCAACCCTATGCCTGCCTGCTCAATCTGGCGCTGCCCGGCGATTTGACTGGCAACTACTTTCACTCTTTCCTGAAGGGCTTTCTGGAAGAGGCTGAACGCTGGAGAACACCACTCTTGGGCGGAGATCTGTCCAACAGTGAGAAGGTGTATGTGAGTATTACCGCCTGGGGTTCCTTCAAGGAGGATCGACACCCTGTTTATCGTTCTGGCGGACAGGTAGACGACACGCTGATCCTGATCGGGGATGTGGGATTTTCTCGACTCGGATTGGAGATCCTGCAACAAGAAGACCCTGACCGGCTTTGGGAGATCACCGACGAGGATTCCCTGGCCAGCTGGTCGGGAGACGCCTTCCGGTTTCGCTGTCTCAAGGCTCACCTGTTGCCCTCGCCACTGATTCCAGTCGGTATCTGGCTGTGTGAGAACGGCCTGGCCAATTCGATGATCGATGTCAGCGACGGACTGGCTACCGATCTGCTCCACCTGGCCTGCGAAAGCCAGGTGGAAGCGGAAATTCAGATCGACAGCCTGGTCCTGCCTGAGCACAACATCAACCAGCTCTCGGCACTGGAAGCGGCACTCAATGGCGGTGAAGACTACGCCCTACTCTTAAGTGCGTCTCCGGAACAGGTTGAACGATTGAGTGCAACTTACCCGAGTCATTTTCCCCCTCATCGAATGATCGGAAAATTGTCGCAGGGCAAGCCTGCTGTCTACCTCAAGCAAAAGGACGAACGACAACCCTACGAACCGAGCGGGTTCGACCACTTCAAATGAAATTTATACGCACTACCCTGCGCTCTCTTCTTTTGATTCGGGAAACACCCGAAAAAACCGCTTTGGCGTTTTCCGTAGGGGTCTTCTGCGGTTTCTCTCCCTTCATGGGTTTTCACACCATCCTGGGACTGGTTGCGGCCATTGCCTTCCGGCTCAATAAAACAGCCGTGCTGATCGGCGTCTTCATGAACAGCCCCTGGTTACTGGCTCCCTATTACACCTTTGCAACCTGGTTCGGCGTTCAGCTCATGGGGCTGCCAGCGGGAGTCTCTCTCGCTGAGATCGGACTCAGCGACGTGCTGGGAGCAGAGTTCTGGTACTCGATCGCCTCCCAGTGGAGACTGCTGATTCCCGCTTTCGTGGGTTCCTTTCTTCTTTCGATTATCCTGTCCCTGTTGGGGTATGGCCTGGCATTGTTCTTGGTCCGCCGGACTTTGCCTTCTAGCCTGGATGATGCATAGGATTCGGGATTTGAACTTCACATCTAGCCCACATTTCTCACACTGTCTCGTAGCGAGGAATCTCAGGCGCCGCCCTGACAAGGCCTGCGACCGAGCGAAACGCAGGCAGGGCGGATGGATGGGGCACCGCAGTAGAGGGAGTGTGAAAAATGCGGGCTAGAACTGGCAACCAGATCTCAGCTAACATAGACACCTTGTTTGTGCAGAGCGCCAGCACTGATCATGTCTCGATAACCTGCTTCAGCAGAAGCCTTCTTTGTTGTCTTTTTTTCATTGTTGTTGGCCACTATTCAATGGCCGGCCCTCAGTTTCCCAGGCCGGTAGAAGATCTTGCCAACATCGAATTCAGAGCCGACGTACGTCTTTTTTCGGTAATGGCGGCACTCAACGCGGCAGGTTTCGACTATGAAGATGCGGACCAGGAACTGTCCGATGTCCGGCTCCGCCTCCGCAAGGAGCTTCAGAGCCTGGATCCGGGACTCGTGGATCGGCTTCGAGCCTTTTATCGCAGTCATCGGGGCACTCTGGATGAGGTGGACACTCAGGTCGCTTATGTCTCTTTGGCACTGTTGATGTCCAATCCACCTGATTTCAAACTGAGCGCCCTGGAGCGAGACGTACCGGCCGATGTCCGGCAAGTGAGTGGATTTGAATTGTTAGTGGAGGATTTTTATCACCAGGCCGACATCGGCTCACTGTGGCAGCGATACCGAATAGACTACGAGCAAGAGCTGCAGCGTTACCGTCCAGTCGTCAGAAAAGTCATTGAAGAAGGTCTCCGGTATTTTCGCGTTCCCCTCCGAGTCGTTCTGGATCGCAAGATTGTTTTGATGCCAGATCTTTTGAATGCTAAAAACATCGTCAATGCGCGAAACATGGAGAATTTCTACTACATTGCTGTCGGGCCGACCGAAAAGGTAACAGACAACTATCCCCAGCTCCAGCACGAGTATCTTCATTTCCTGGTGGATCCCCTGGTTCAGAAGTACGGGGCGATCATACTGAAATACAGAAATCTTCTCGAAGTGGCCCAGAAACAACCGAGACTCAAGCCCGAGTACACCGAGAGTTTTCTTCTAATGGTGACTGAATCGATCATCGAGAGCATTTCACTCAGGCTGCGCAAGCCTGAAAGTCCGGAGCGTGAAATAGCCGATTTCTTTCACCAGGGACTGATCCTGGTGCCTTATTTTCACCGACGCCTCCAACAATACGAGGAGAGCCGTCTGGTCTCGTTTCCGGCCTATCTTGAAATCTCCTTTCAGGACTTGAAAGTGTCGGAGGTAAAGGATGATGTGAAATCCTTTGCGGCTGCTGATCAGCAGGCGGCAATAGCACAGGCAAAAAAATCAGCGGCTCAACAAGAGGCCGCGCGGGCGGCAGATCGAAGGTTCCGCGTCAATTCTCTGCTGAGGGAAGCCAGCCATCTGCTCTCTGAGAAACAGTATGCTCTCGCTCACCAGAGGCTGGAGGAACTTCTCAAGGAAGACCCCAATCATGGGAGTGCCTACTTCTATCTGGCTCAGATTGCCTCCCAAACACAACAATATGATCAAGCCCTTGCCCACTACACGCGAGCCTCACAAGCCCAGGAGATACCTGATTGGGTCCGAGCCTGGTCCCTGCTTCGTATAGGACGACTTCTGACCGTGAAGGGAGATCTGCAGCAGGCGGCTGTCCGCTTCAGAGAGGTGCTTGAAATGGAGGGTGAGCTAAGTGGCGCAAGAGAGCAGGCTCAGGAATCCCTGGCACTGCTGCTCGGTGAAAATGTTCCCTGACGCAGTGCAGGCTGTCTGGCCGCCTTTTTGATCTGAACAATGGAAAATCAAGACGATTGGCAGCCACCTTCCAAGACAAGCGAACGGCAGGACCTGGAAACTCGCTTGGATTATTCCTTCAAAGATTCGACTCTGCTGGAGAGGGCCCTAACCCACAGTTCGTTCGCTCATGAAACGAGGACAGGGGTCTCCGGTTCACTTCCCGAGGACTATGAGGGTCTGGAATTTCTGGGAGATGCCATCCTCGGCTTCGTTATCACTGAATTCCTCTTCCGCACGTACCCGTCGCGCGACGAGGGCAAGCTATCAAAAATGAGAGCGTTTTTGGTCTCGACCAAGCATCTGGCTTCTCTCTCTCGACAGCTGGATTTGGGAGCCTTCACGAGGTTGAGTTACGGAGAGGAAAAAACAGGCGGCAGGCAAAAGCGGGCTATCCTGGCAGATCTCTTTGAAAGCATTGTTGCCGCTATCTATATGGATGGGGGATTTGAACCTGCACGTCGCTTTATACTCTTGCAATTCGGCAAGTCCTTCGAGCAGATTGCAAAAGAGGGGGTCGATTTTAGGGATCACAAGTCCTTGCTGCAGGAAATGCTTCACAAACGGAATCTGCCGGAACCAACCTATCGTACAGTGGACGAGAGCGGACCGGATCACAATAAGGAGTTCGTGGTCACATTGAACATCCAGGAACGTATTCTGGCCCATGGCATCGGCCCCTCAAAGAAGGAGGCTCAACAAAAAGCTGCGGAGCGAGCACTGGAGGTTTTGAGATTGAACCAGGAATAACCTCCCTCCTGACCTCGCCCAGCAGGGCTAGGAGTCTGTCACACCTAACTGAAGAAGCTCCTGAAGGTAATTAAGGTTACGATATCGTAAAGCGCGTGAGAAACAATTGGTGCCGCCAGATTACGCCGCCAGATGTACAGTAGTCCGAACAGCAGTCCCAGGACTCCGGCTCCGACTGCATTGTCAATGCCTTGGATCGCATGTCCCAGTGCAAAAAACAGAGTCCACAAGATCAGACCAAAAAGCATTCCGATTCGCCGACTAGTCTTCTCGTCTGCAACCGCAGTCGGTTGAAAAATACCTATCCAGGACTTGAGCAAAATGACTCCGACATAGCGTTCGAACCGGTCCAGTACAAAGGCACGTTGAATTTCTTCTTTTATTCCCCCAACGTAGACACTGCTGATTAGAAACAGAACCAGATCCCCGTGGCTTTGCACCAGCTCCAGAATAGGGTTAGTCTCCGTTGCATATTGAGGCAGCATCAGTCGAAAGAAATTGGCCACGCTCAACGTGCATCCGAACAGAATCGGTACAATAGCCACTCCCAGCAACACTTCCCGGCCGGCCTTCTCCCAGATCCAACCCAGTCTGCTCAAGTGCTCCCCCCTCAAACGCAGGAAAAACACAATCAACAGTAAGGTTAGGGAAGCCTCTGAGACCATGAACACAAAAAGCTGTAACGTGCTCTCGAGAATCTGCTGGGTGCCTAAACCGAAAACACTAAAGAACCACTGAGCAAGAATCGAGCCTGACAGTGCCACCGCCACGACTTCAAAAAGGGCCAGACAGGAATTGATCAAATCGTCGGCCTCAATCCTCTGGGATAGGTTGTTCTTTTGTTCCACGAGAGCCCCATTGTACGAAATAGTAGTGAGCATGGAGAAACCGGAGCCACACAACAATGGCTGGGGTATTTGAAAATCGGTTGGACCGATAAAGTCGTTCGAGGATAGTATGTCGCCCTAGGAGGAGCTATGAGTTGGCGACCGGTTCGACTGTTGATGAACGGTTACGAAGAAACACGTCACCACAAAAAGGATTTTAAAGAGGACGATCACGAGGATCAGGATTTCGAAGATATCGACAAGGAATTCGATGACTCTAAAGAAGAGTTCGATGATTTGAACGGGGATTTTGAAGAACTATCGGACTTCGAAGAGGAACAGGATCTCGACAACGAAGAGGAAAAATACTACCACTGAGACTGCCTAGGCAATCTCCCACTCCCTCC
>JAUXKG010000440.1 GCA_030624355.1 Acidobacteriota bacterium | reverse complement strand
TTTAATCGTCGGAGAACATAACTACCATGATGGGCCGGGTTACACATGAAGCCCAGCTCATCTGTTCCCTGCACCTCATGTCTGTAGATGCCTGCATTGATTTGACCGGTGTCCGGGTCCCTGACAAGCGATGGACCGGCGTCTATATAGTGTCCCGAGTCGAATTCGTTGTGCCACGGAATCGGGAACTTGCTTAGATCAATCTCCCCCTTCTTCCAGATCTTTTGTTTGACGGGAGCCTCACTTCTGTCGACTTCCACCGGCGGAATCCGATTCCCCTCACGCCTGGCATATTCCGGGACCATCGTGTTCACGGTGGTATCAATGGACAACGCCAGTCGTTCATAGCTGGCACACAGGTTAATCAGGAGGGGAAACTCTGATCCCTTGACATTCGTAAACAGTATTGCCGGAAACTCAGGATACCGAGGGTCCCTTTTCAGTTTTTCGACAAATGCCGTGGCCTCCCACTTCGAGTCCAACGGCTCCTCCACAATCTTGAGATGATTCGGAAGCTCTTTGGTCAGCTGCTCAAGATAGGTTCGCAAGTCTTTGGGCATAATCGATCTCCTTGTCACTCCGGCGCGAGACCTTTTGGGGCGAACAACAGAATCCCACCGGCTACTTACAGCACCGCGCTTCCTTGCAAGAGCGGCAGAATTTCCTCGGAGCTTCGCACAGATCCGAAGTAACGATCCAGGGTGTCCAGTGAGGCATTATGGGATGCGTCGGAGTACGCTGCGGTACAGTCGCTCAGAACTATGGGATACAGATCCAGGTCTCGGGCCGCCCTGGCCGTGGATTCCACACAGATGTCAGTCGCCACGCCGCCCACGACGACCGATTGTATCCCCAAATTTCTCAGGAGAAGCTCCAAGTTCGTATTGTAGAAGGCATTGTAACGCTGCTTTTCGATCACATAGCACCCTTCTCCGGCAGACTGGGTCAGGGCCTCAACAATCTCAGCTCCCCAGGAACCTCGCAACAGAGCTTTCAGCTCGCGACTCAGGCTTAACAGTCCGGCATCCTGATGATCCGAGTGGTAAACGGTTTTGGTAAACACCACGGGAACGAGGGAGGAAACACTTTGCAAAAAACGCTCCAGACGAGAAATCGCCGACTGTGCTGCTTCATAAAAGGCGGGATTGTTTTCCACGAACTTGCCACCTTCACTGACAAAATCATTTTGCATGTCTACGACTAAGATCGCCGTCCGGTCAGCACGGATTTC
Source organism: Acidobacteriota bacterium (assembly GCA_030624355.1). GTDB lineage: Bacteria > Acidobacteriota > UBA6911 > RPQK01 > JADFOI01 > JAUXKG01. Next base: position 1,624 of record JAUXKG010000440.1, on the reverse strand, counting down.
AGGTTTGTTTTCGATTCTCATTTTTCAGCAGCTCGCGTTCAAACTGTCCGGAAAAGATACCGTCCTGAAGGCTTGCCGATAAAACGACCATCCTGGTAGACCACCCGGCCGTTCACCATGGTTGTGATCGGCCAACCCTTGATCTCTCTGCCTTCATAGACCGTGTAGTCACCCCACGTATGAAGGTCTTCGTTCTTGAGAATCTTTTTCTTTTTTATATCCACGATGACCAGGTCAGCATCCGAGCCGGGAGCTATGATTCCCTTCTGAGGATAAAGATTGAACACCTTCGCGTTGTTGGTAGACATAACCTCCACCATTCGTTCTATGCTCACTCGCCCCTTGTTGACTCCCTCTGACAGGACCACGGGAAGCTGAGTCTCAATGCCGGGAAAACCAGCCAGACAGTCCCAGATGTTGCCGGGTGAATAGGTCTTCTTCTGCTGCCGGGGAATGTGATCGGAACCGAAGCATTGAACCGTACCGTTTGCGAATCCTTCCCACAGAGCTTCATTGTCCTCTTCACCTCGTATGGGCACATTAACCTTGGCCAGCACCCCGTGCTGGGCGTCTTTCTCCTTGTTCAACACCATGTAGTGCGGGCAGGTCTCATTGATGATGTCCAACCCGTCAGATCGCTGTCGGTTGGATTCCTCCAATCCCAGCTTGCTGCTGGTATGCACCACATAGAGTCGAGTCTTGGTCAGCTTGGCAAGGGATGCAAATTTTACGATGTCCACCGCCTCACACCAGTCCGGGGATCTCTCTTCCCAGGCCGCCAGATCCTTGCGACCGAGGTCCGTGAGACGCTGTGTCAGTATTCGAGTGATCTGGTTGTTTTCGGCATGAAACAGGGCCAGAGCACCCACCCTGCCGATCTGTTCCAAACCATAGTAGAGCGTCCCATCATCCCACGCGGTGGGCAAGCCAATTCGCTTGGCAAAGTCTGTCGCATCTTTATACCCATGATAAAACTTGAAGGTGGTCACTCCCAAATCCTTGACGTACGACTCCACCTCGGCAGCATGCAAATCACAGAAGACAGCAAAGTTGAATCCTACATTGACGAACGAGTGGTTGTTGATGATATCTGTGGCTTCGGGAAAGACCTCATGGTACGAGACGACCTGAGAAGGCTTGGCAAACTTGGTGAACTTGCGAGTCATGCGCGTACTCTTGACGGTTCCCAGAAAAGTTGTGACCCCTCCCGCTGCAGCACTCTTGCTCTCGCTTTTAATATCGTGATAGAAGGATCGGTCCACTCCCGGATGGGTGTGAGGATCGATGATTCCGGGGATAACGTAGTTTCCCCCGGCATCGATGACCTCCCTGGACTCTGGAGGATCAGCCAGTTGGCCCACAGCCGCAATCTTCCCCTTTTCTATAGCTATCCACCCCTTTTCCAGGGTCTTAGCGGGTCCCACTACACGTCCGTTCTTAACTACCAAATCGACAATCATGCAGGTCTCCTTCCCGGACTTATCTGTAAGTTTAAAGTGATAAGCATTCAGCTGTGTGCAGCCAATATAGTGGTGCACATGTTAGGCTAATTGATCGCAGAGACTCAAGAGAAAAGTAAGCACAAGTGGCAGAACTGTCGGAGACAGCCCGGGACGAACAACTT
>JAUXKG010000059.1 GCA_030624355.1 Acidobacteriota bacterium | reverse complement strand
AGGGAGGTTCTGCGACAAGGCTCCACTCCAAGACCTTCTGAGACAGGTCAACCGTACACACCGTATCCTGCCAGACGGTCTCCTCTCCCCCCTGCATAGCCCAGCCACCAACCACGTACAGATGGTCTCCCACCACGACAGCATCGAACGAGGAGCGGGGCGTTGGCATGGATGGCAACTGTTCCCACTCGCTTATTCGGGGGACAAATTGGGCAAAGTCGGGAACCGACCACAGATCCTGGTCTTCGTCAGCTTTGTTGCGTGCGGTAAATCCGCCGATGCGGTACAACTTGCCTCCGTAAGTCACGAGAGCGAGCCCTTGGAGCTTTGGGCCAGTCGTGACAACTCGCCACGCCAATGGCTCTCTCAGGTTCAGCCGCAATAACTCGCCAGACTGCCCTGTTAGGGAGTAGTGATGGGCCCGACCGTGATGTCCGCCATAGACGTAAATGGAATCATCCACCACCGCAGCTCCGAAGCTCGTGATGGCTAGAGGTAAATCGGGAAAAGCTCGGTTACCTTCTTCTCTTTCCGACGTTTCTTTGTTCACCTTTGTGCGACCTCCCCTGTGCCGTAGGCCCTTCGAAGGCGGTCACTATAATGAATAACCGCCATACACTACAATAGGTTGACTTAAATCAATTCACATGAAGTTGGAGCTGACAGACAATACAGGCTGCGATGCATAAGGATCATTTGCTGTTGAGGCGAATCCGTTCTTTGGAGAGAAAGTTACTCGCCGCCACGACCATGCTGATGTTTGCGTGTCTCTCCTACGGAGAGGGCTGGCAACCCCGAGAAGGGGCCGAACTGATCGGAAGGCAGGCCCCGGAGTTTGAGGGACTTCAGTGGCTGAACTCAGAGCCGCTGAGGCTGAAAGATCTGCGGGGCAAGGTGGTATTGATCCGGTTTTGGCTGATGGGATGTCCCTTCTGCGTCAATTCAGCGCCCGCACTCAATGAGTTGTATGAAGATTACAGAAATGAGGGCCTCGTGGTGATCGGAGTCCACCATCCCAAATCAGAGTTCGCCCGAGATGTCACACAGGTCCGAAAAGCAGCCCATCGTTTGGGCTTCCAGTTCCTGATTGCCCAAGACAACGAGTGGAAGACCATTAACGCCTACTGGACAGGTGTGAAAAGGTCCTTCACCTCTTCCACTGTTCTCATTGACAAAAGCGGGGCCATTCGTTGGGTCCACCACGGTGGCGAGTACTATCGCCAGGGAAGGAATCCCCGTGAGATCGAAGCTTTCCACTCGCTCGAAAGGGCAATAAAGCAATTGCTAGAGGAGTGACTGGGAGGGGAATAATATGTATCGCCCCACGATTTTCTTGGCACTGCTGACTTGGCCTTTTGCGACTTGATTGCCCGTCGCAGAGTCAAGTTTCCAAGTTTGGTCCATTATCGGCTAGTTTCAACATCGTCCCTGGAACAGCTCTCAAACGCTATGACAGCCGGGAATGTGGCCGGCTGACGTTATATCTGAGTGGGGAGCAGCAAGGACGCGCCAATGGACAGATTGCAAGGCAAACATCGGGGCAATTGTGAATCGCAGGGACCAGCCACCAGAAAGAGAGGCGCCCTCCTACCGATTGAATAGCGCTCTGTCCTGTTCCATCCTCCCTCAACTATAATGTCGCTTCTGGCGAGGAGCCTCAAGAAGGTGGTGGTCACTGTGGAGGAACTAGGCATCGTTTGGTGCCCCTGCACCGGAACGGTTGGAGGTCGTTGTGTCTGCTCGGACGTTGAAGATTGAAGATGCTGCCTTTGTTCTCACCCTGGATCCCCAGCGTACGATTATCCGGGGAGGATCGATCCTCATTGAAGGTCAAAAGATCACACAAGTCGGCAAGACCAAAGATCTGGCACAGATCCCTGCAGATCGCGTCATCGATGCCCGCAACATGGTGATTACGCCCGGTTTTGTCAACGGCCACATGCACATCAGTTATGCCCATGCGGTCCGGGGAATCTTTCCCGACGACGTGAAAGACCGTCTTGTCACTGTCTTTCAACTCCAGTCTGCCATGACGGAAGAAGAGGAGTATTTCACCTCTTTGCTTGCCATTGTCGAGCTGCTCAAGAGCGGTACAACCTGTTTCATGGATCCTGGAAGCACAAAATATCCGGATGCCTGCCTGCAAGCCTATGAAGATTCTGGTTGTCGAATTATTTTGGGCGAATGTGTGACCGACATCCAGGAAGCCAGGAAGCTTCCGTTATTTCCAACCGCAGAAGCGATCTCTCGAACCGAGCAGTTCATAAAAAAATGGGATGGCCGTTTGGATGGAAGAATACGGGCCTGGGCCATGCCGTTCTCCGCCGTGAACTGCACACCGGAGTTGCTCAAGGCCTCAAAGCATGTAGCGGACGAGTATGGAGTCGGAATAACGCTGCACCATTCCAGCAAACCGAAATTCCGCCAGACCTGCCTGCAAGAGCACGGCAAGTTGCCGACAGAACATTTGGAAGAAATAGGTGCGTTGGGACCCAATATGCTGCTGGCCCACGTGCTGGGTCTCGAGGAGGCGGAGATTGATTGCCTGGCCCGGACACAAACCAGTGTCGTCATGTGTCCCTCGACTTCGCTCAAATCGGGAGCCGGAACCCGAGAGAACTGCAGGATGCCGGAAATGCTGGAGAAGGGCATCAACGTGGCCCTGGGCAGCGACTCGGCCAACAGCTCCAACCACTTGGATATCATTCGATCCATGAACCTAGCCGCCTGCATGTACAAGGATGCGCGACAGAATACTTCGCTCATTTCTGCGGGCCAGGCAGTGGAGATGGGGACCTTGATGGGAGCCAGGGCCTTCGGATTGGAGCATGAGTTGGGGTCCATCGAGGTGGGCAAAAAGGCTGATTTGGTTCTATTCGACAGCCAGCGGCCCGAGTGGCAGTCTCTCATCGATCCCCTCAATAATCTGGTTTACAGTGCCGATGGTCGAAGCGTACACACGGTCATTGTGGATGGAAGAATTGTTCTGGAATCCTACCAGCAGAGTTTTGTGGACGAAGGACAGCTGATGGAGAAGGTTCAGGAAATCGGAGAGTCTCTTCTGGCCCGGGAAGGCATCTCCTATCCCCAAAGCTGGCCCATCGTCTGAGATCAGATTTTTGGAAGCACCTCTTCGATACAGCGCTGGAGCTGGCCTATCTGGTCCCAACCCGTCAGGCGCAGGGTAATCATCCGGACGCCCACGTCGACATACTGGCGCAACTTGGCTGCACACTGCTCGGGCGATCCCCAGGCAAGCCAGCTTTCCACCAGTTCCGGTTTGTAGTGAGTCATGTAATAGGTGTCGAGAAAGCGCATCGATTCGTCGAAGGCAGACTCTCTGTCTTCATTGACGTTGATGTTGTAGTAGAGGCCTGGAAGGAGACCGTCCGGATCTCTCCCGTACTCTTTCATATATCCCCTGATGCTGTGGAGGGTGGCCTGGTACTGTAGTGGATCTCCGCTGGCAGCCATGATACCTCTATCAGACATTGTCAATTGGCTGACCGTGAATCCAGTCCTTTAGGGAGTTTTCGGACAGGTTTCTAGCCCGGACGCAGGTGGAACGGGACTCCTGGCAAGGTGGTTTTTACTTCTGGACCTTCGGATACGGGAAGGGGGACAAACCCCCTGTTCGAGTACCCTAGACAAAGGCAAGAAGGTGACCCAGACAATAAACGGACTTAGAGAGTGATGTAACAAAACATCCCAAATTGACAGGCGAATGGAAACATGTTGGAAACATCTGGACGAAAAAGGGTACTTGATGCACCGGAAGCAGAGCAGTCAACTGTTGGAGGAATCACGAGTAGAGGTTGGTTGCGGGCGAGCTCTGCAGATCAGTCAGGGTTAATATTCATCTCGTCCGAGGTCTCTGCAGGTAAGCTCCGCTCAGCACACGACGTCCGGTGCATTGGCGACCGTTGTCGTCTTGCTTGGCACTAGTCAGCCAGGTAGCAGTGTTGGGGGACCGGCTTCCGTTACTCGGCAGTCAGTAGGCCGCCGCGTAGCAATCACGCCTGGGGTCGGCACCCGCAATGCGCGTTCCCGTCGCGGGATCGATCATCACCGCCGTGGCGCACCCGGAAATGGAGCGCGGTGGCACGACCCGCACTTCGTGGCCGCGAGCTCGCAGCGTCCTAATCACCACACTGCCCACGTCCTCTTCGACGTTCAACCGGTTCAGACCCAGGGGGTGCGGCCAGAACGAGCCGTGCAAGTGGAGCGTCTGCACGCGGGGCCATTCGATGGCCTCGTGGAGGTTGGGGTACCAGGCGTCCCAGAACTCAACAATACTCAGCAGAGTCTGAACGATCGTCTGCTCCTGAATGTCGCCGCCGGGGGTGCCGATAGCGAGAAACGGCTCACCGTCCTTGAAAACGATGCTCGGGGTGAGCGTGTAGCGTGGTCGCGACCGGGGTCGGAGCTGTGAAACACGGTCCGGGTCGAGCCAGAACTGCTCCCCCCGAACGCTCATGCCGATGCCGGTATTCCCGAGTATCACCGCTCCAACGGTCCAACCACCACTCGGGGTGGAGTCGAAAATGTTGCCCTCGCGATCGATGATAGCGATGTGCGTGGTGTCTTTCAGGCTCGCTACTTCCACGGCCGATGCATCGAGTGCTGACACGTCGCTTTCGCGGCCGGCCACCCAGAATGGCCACTCATTGACGTCTGGATCGAAAGGGAGCGGATCGCCGGCGCGCAGGACTTCCGAGGCCCGGGACATATCGATCTGGCCCGCGCGTTTGCGTGCGTATTCCTTGGAGAGAAGTCCAGTGCCCGGAATCTTGACGAAGTCAGGATCCGCAAAGTAAGTATCTCTATCCGCATAGGCGAGCTTCATCGTCTCGACCAGGACGTGAAGGTAGTCGGCGCTGTAGTGACCCATGGCGGCGAGATCGAAGGTCTCCAGGATGTTGAGCATCAGCAGCAAGGCCGGCCCTTGACTGTTGAAGGATTGTTTGTAGATCGTGTAGCCCCGGTAAGTGGTCGAAGTCGGCTCTTCGATGCGCGCGAAGAACTCCGAGAAATCTTCGAGCACGAAGGGCGCGCCGTGCTCTTGGAGGAAGGAGACCATCTCCTCGGCGAGGTCGCCTTTGTAAAACCGATCGCGCGCCGCCACGATGCCTGCCTCGCGTCCATTCGATTTCGCCGCTCGTTCCGCTTCGACCATACGGGACAGCGTGCGTGCCAAACCGGGAAAGGCAATCGTCTCGCCCGCTTTGTAAAGTGATCCATCTGGCTTGAGCCAGTAACGCTCGTTGTCGGGCCACTCGTGGATGAAGTCGAGCTCCCTCTCGATCGCGCTAGTGGTGAGCTCACGAAGTGGAAAACCGTCCCGTGCGTACTCGATGGCGCGGACCGACACGTCCTCGAAGCTCATCGTGCCCCACTTCTCGAGCACGGTCAGCGCAGCATGAATCGCTCCGGGAACGACAGCGGGATCCAGTCCCTTCCCTTCCAAAGTCTTATCTCGCTCGGTGTACCAGTCGATGGTCGCACCTTTGGGAGCCCAGCCCTGGCCGGCGATCGAGGTGACCTTGCCTTCCTTTTTTGGATAGACCAGCACCAAACTCTCGCCGCCCAGGCCGTAAAGATCTTGCTCGATCACGCCACCCACAAAAAGTGCGGCCACACCGGCGTCGAAGGCGTTACCGCCGCGTTGGAGGATCTCCAACGCGGCCGAGGTGGTCAGCGGATGACCCGCCGAGACGCCGCCGTTTCGTCCGGAGACTGCCGGCCGCTCGGCAGCGAGGGCAGAGCCCGCGAAAACGAAGATGAGAGATAGAGTAAAAAGACGCCGCATTGGACCACTCCTTTCGAGGTCGACCACCGGACCCTCCCAGATCGTTGCTAAAGAATAGGGTTACAGGGAGTTAAAGGCAATCTGAATACGGACCAGGGTCTTAGCCGGTCGTATAGCGGAATCTGACAGCGCTCCGGGTTCGTTTTGACTTACATAGATCAGTTGATACTCAGTACCTAAGCTAAAGCACTGCAGCTATTTTCACAATTCCCTGAACACTTCCAGGCCAAGGAAGTCAATCTCTCTGAGCAATGTTTCGTGCACTTCCCGTGAGTTCAAGAATGTGCAGTCCCGTGCTGGCACGGTCGACGATGTAGATGAAACCTCGGTCGTCCACCTCGACGTTGTCGGTCTCGGTGGTCGTTTTGCATCGCTCTTGACCGTCGATCGTTATACAGCTCGGGGTGGTCTTCTCTGTGACAGCGGGGATGAAGAAGCCCATCTCTTCAGGGGGGAAAGGGTCGCGAATATCCACTGCCCGAACCCCGGCGTTGCGGTAGGAAATAAAGACGATTCGCTTGTAGTAGATTGAGGTGAAAGACTCGTTGCTGGCGTGGGGTCCGAAGCGCCCACCCCGCTGGCAGAAATTTCCACTGGACTCCGGGACCTGGAAATTGGCAACCGAAAAGGGTTTACTCTCCTCGGTGATGTCCACCAAAAACACGGCATGCCGGAATTCCCGGCATTCATAGCCGATGGCTTCGGATACCAGCACCACAAAGTCGCGAACTCGACCAAAGAGGTTGTCCGTGAAGTCTGGAATCTCGACTCCCAGGACGGGGAAACTGGTATGTCCTCCCCAGGAGGACGCCATATCCAACCGGCCGACCTGTGGAAAGAGGAGATTTTCGGGCGTGGGTGCCGGATCTCCTTTCAGAAGCCTTTCCCGGTCCACGATCTGCAGGACGCCGTCAAGATTGGTCCCGTAGGCGAAGTAGATGCGATTGGCTACGGCGATGGGGCCATGCAGCGGTGGAGGGACCGGCTCCACCGTCGAGCCGGGCTCCTGACCAACCAGCCCAAAGTCACGAATGAAGACGGGATGAGCCGGGTCGCTCAAATCGAAGACCTTGGTCATCCGATTGGTTCGCCAGGCCGGATCCCCACCCACGATGTAGGCGATACCGGTGTCACATTCCCACCAATTCTTGTGGGTGTCGGTGAGTCCATCCACCACCGTACTCACGAATTGTGGACGGCTGGGATCGGTCACGTTCCAAATCTCGTGACTCGAACTGCCGGAGCTTCGCAGAAGGAAGGTTTGCCCTCCAATGTCGCAAGTCCGGACCATTTGTGCTTTGCTCGTGTCCGCTGGTTGTTGTCTATCGCCGGGAATGTGGAAGAGGGTTGTGGGGTTGCGGGGGTCTGTCACGTCTATGATCAAAGTTCCATTTCCCTCTCGGACTTTGGTGAGGGGATTGAAGGGGGTTCCCACTCGAGTGCCTACATAGACGATCCAGCGTTGGCCCTGTCGATGGATAACGGGATGGTAGGCGGAGCGCCCTTGGAGATCGTTAAATCCGACCAAACGCATGTTTTTACTCTGGGCCTGCCCTGGTTCTTCCAGTGGCTGCTGGGCCTGCACCTGCACCATTACGCCCACCAGCAGAAGGCAGACAATGAACCCGGACAAGAACTGTCTCGCACGCCTGTTGCCGGTTTCGGCAGGCTTCTTCTTGGTAAGTGTCTGTCTCATGAACTGATCCGTCTTCCTACCCCATCTGGAACGATAAGGTGCGACGATCTGCGATCGAAGCCCGTGGAGGATGGCAGCGGTTGTACCCGCCTGAGACGATGAGGCAGTGCCCTCCGGTTTAATGAGGAAAGCGCTTGCTGAGCCAATCAGCCAGTGCCTGAACCTTTCGCTCCCTCTGATCCCCTTTTCCTGCTTTGGGACCGGCCGGACGATAGCCGTGATCCGCTCCTTCAATGATAACGAATTCCTTGTCCTGGCTTCCGGCCGATTCATAGTGAGCTCTCGACTCAGCCATGCGAGCACTGGGGTCGGCACTCCCCAAAATGACCAGCAGTGGTACTGTGACCTCGGGGAGAAGCTTCGGTGTAAAAACATTCGATGCCAGAGAGTTGCCACTCAGGAATGCTTCCGGCGTGGTATTCCTGGGATGGAAGTGGGCATAATAATTGTAGAGATCGGGTCTGTAACCCGTGATTTGCGCTCCACCGGCCCCCAGAGCCCGGTCGTTGGGATCGATCGTCGCATCCACATAGAAAAGATTGGCAAAGTTTCGATAAATCGTCATATAGCGCTGCAGGACAGCTCCCCGCTGAATCCTCAACTGCTCGGCCGCTGGTCGATCTTTGAAATCGGGCGCCTTCAGGAGTTCCTGGTACATCTTCCTTTCGTTCACCATCTCGTAGGCTTTGGCCACTAAGCGTTCCATGCGAGCCTGCTGGGCCGCCTTGAACCGCTTCAAGAACTCCTCTGAGTAATGACTGCTCTCTGGAGGAATTCGGTACCCATTGGCCGGATCAAAGTGGTCCAGGCTGGGATCCACCGAGAGCGGATCGTTCTCGTTCACCACCGAAGGGTCCAGCTTGCGGGCCACCGCGTAACCGCGACCCAGGTGAGCCGACGAGATAATCAACCCGTCGGCCGGAGGAAGATCATATTCGTTCAAATCGGGCGGATCTCCGGCCGGGGTATGTTTCACTCGGTTGGGAGGCTGCTTTTCGGCCTGGTTCTGGTAGTAGGCGACGGTCCCACCTCCACCGCTGTGGCCATGCAGAATGACGTGACTGAACCCGCGCTCCTCTTTGAGAAAGCGAATCGCTTCGGCCAGGTCCAGCATCAACTCCTCCATGATTAGGTGATGGTCTTCCTTGACGTAGCGGGTGGCGAAGCCAAAGGCCGCAAATCCCTCCTTGGCGAGGGGAACGCAGTGCCAGTTGTTCCGGCCATCGCTTTCGGGATGAATGATAATGACAGCGGTTTTGGGTGTTTGGTCGGTTCGCGTATACAAGACACCGGCGGGCGATCCACCAAAGCGGCGTTCCGGCCCAATACGCTTCAGCTGAATTGATTCATGCCTAATCTCCACATCGGCTGGAGCAGCCAATGGCTCAGTGGAAAGAAAGAATGTGGAAAGCAGCCCCAGAAAACTCAGATGACTAATTCTTACAAAACTCTTATGCATTGGAGACCTCCGTGTGGCTACCCTAATGTGTGAGATGATTTTTCCTAAAGGATAAGCCTACGGGGAGTTGAAGGCAATACTAAGCGGAGTTATATGGAAACCCGACAGATAGTTGGGTCCATTCTCCCCAACACTCCCTGACTGCCCCTCTCAGTTCGTCAGCACCAGGCGCTTGAGTTCTTTAGTCTGATCAATTCCTTTGGAGATCTTCCCGTACCGATGATTCTTTTGTCTGCCTAGCTTGGGTTCAGGGACGAGTTTCTTGAGGAAAACGACAGCACAGACTTGTAGGTCCGGATAGCCTTACTTCTCTAAAACGGGGGCTAAAGCCCTGGCGTCGCTGCACTCCTCACGAAGACTGCCATCCCAGATCGACAGGTATTTGAGGACCAAGTTTAGGCTTGACCACAATATTTCGGGAACTTTCTCGCCTGTTTTACGGAATTAACACTTAGAGATGGGTGTGATTGAGACGAACCATAAGACCGGAGACACCTCCGACCTGACAGACGAGCACTTGTTGGCCCTCATCATTCAAGGAGACGAAGAGGCTTTTACTACTTTGTACAGACGCCGTCAGGCCGCTGTTTATCGATTTGCTTTGCTGATGAACGGCTCAAGATCCGCAGCAGAAGAAGTGACTCAAGATGTGTTTATGACACTGCTCAGAAAAGCAGAAAATTTCGATTCAGCGAGAGGTTCCGTCTCGGCCTACTTGT
>JAUXKG010000077.1 GCA_030624355.1 Acidobacteriota bacterium | reverse complement strand
TTCTCACAGAACTGCATGGCCTGCCACACCATCGGGCAGGGACCGCTGCTCGGGCCTGATTTGAAGGGCCTCTCACAGCGACAGAACAGAGAGTGGCTGGTGAACTGGATGATGGATCCGGAAGGTGTTCTGGCCAGTGGAGATGCCTATGCCTTGAAGCTGCAGAAAGAGTCTCGAGGGGCTATGATGCTTCGCTCCCCCGGCATGACGGTGGATCTGGCCAATGCTTTGCTCGATTACATTGATGAGCGGTCATCCATCCAGGCCACCACTACAGACATCCAACCCCCTGAAGCCCCCCTTCTGCCGCAAGATATTGAGGCAGGCAGGGCTCTGTTTATTGGTGAGCAGTCGTTGGTAAATGGAGGTCCTGCCTGCATGGCCTGTCACACGGTGAGCGCACTGGGAGGTTTTGGAGGGGGGCGTCTGGGTCCCGATCTGACCCGTTCCTATGCCAGGCTGGGAGGACGCCAGGGGTTGACGGCCTGGCTCAAGACCCCGCCCAGTCCCACCATGAGTCCTGTCTATCAGGAAAGTCCTCTATCGGAGGATGAGGTGATCTCGATCATGGCTTTTCTCAAAGACGAGACTGAAAGAGATGGACCTGAAGACTCGACAGCCTTGGTGAACTTTTTGCTGTTGGGGATTGCCGGCGCAGGAGTGCTGCTGGCGGTTTTTGACCGTCTCTGGAGAAGGCGTTTCAGAGGGGTCCGGCGGCTACTGGTCAGAGGGACGAACCAATGATCAGGCATTTGATTCTCAGGAGGAACCAGTGAGCAAGATACCTTGGATAAGAGACGACATCGTTCCCCAACAGAGAGATTGGGAGCAGTTTTACAGAAACCGCTGGCAGTACGACAAGGTCGTTAGAAGCACCCATGGCGTGAATTGTACGGGAGGATGTACCTGGAACATTCATGTCAAGGACGGCATCGTCACCTGGGAGATGCAGGGGTTGGATTACCCTGCACTGGAACCCGGCCTTCCCCCGTACGAACCGCGCGGATGTCAGCGGGGGATTTCCTTCTCCTGGTATTTGTACAGTCCCCTGCGAGTGAAGTATCCCTATATCCGTGGTGCCTTGCTGGACCTGTGGCAGAAGGCCCGATCGGAGTATGCCGATCCGGTGGAAGCCTGGGCGTCCATGGTCTCAGATCCCAAAACCAGGCAGCGCTGGCAAAAGGCGCGGGGAAAAGGGGGCCTTCGTAGAGCAGACTGGGACACGGTTCTGGAGATCATTGCCGCTTCCACGATCCACACCATCAAAAAGCACGGGCCCGACAGACTAGCCGGTTTTTCACCGATACCGGCCATGTCCATGCTCAGCTATGCGTCGGGCGCCCGGATGCTGCAGCTCATGGGCGGATTATCACTCTCCTTCTACGACTGGTACTGCGATTTGCCCAATGCCTCACCGGAAACCTGGGGCGAGCAGACGGATGTCCAGGAGTCGGCAGACTGGTACAACGCCAAGCTTTTGGCCGTCATGGGTTCCAATCTGAACATGACTCGAACGCCCGACTGTCATTTTGCCGCTGAGGCCAGACACAACGGGACCAAGATGTATGTTTTCTCTCCCGATTTCAGTCAGGTCTGCAAGTATGCCGACGAGTGGATGTCGATCAATGCAGGTCAGGACGGTGCCTGGTGGATGGCCGTCAATCATGTCCTGTTGAAAGAGTTCCACCATGAACAGCAGACACCCTATTTCCTCCAGTACGCTAAACAGTACACCGATTCTCCCTTTTTGGTGGAGTTGAAGAAGAAGGGGGAATCCTATGAGGCAGGACAGTTGCTTCGCGCCGGTCGGCTCAGCAAGTACGCAGATCAGGAAAATGGCAAATGGAAATTCCTGATGTGGGATTCCGGTGACGGGGTTGCCAAGATGCCCATGGGCAGTGTGGGGCACCGCTGGGGGAAAGAGACGGGGAAATGGAATCTTGTCCTGAAGGATGGTGCCGATGGAAGTGGTATCGATCCCACTCTGACCTTTCTGGACGCCAATGACGGTGAAGTGTTGGTTCGCCTGGATGATTTTGCCGAAGGTGTCAGCACGGCTCGCGGCGTTCCTGTCAGGAAGATCGAAACCGACGAGGGGCAGGTCCTTGTTGCCACCGTTTATGACTTGCTCATGGCACAGTATGGCGTCCCCAGGGGATTGAAGGGTGAGTATCCGGAAAGCTATGACGACGAAGATTTCGCTTACACCCCCGCCTGGTCGGAGCGCTACACCGGTCTGTCTCGACTGGACCTGGTGCGGTTTGCCCGGGAGTGGGGAGTCACTGCCCAACATACCAACGGAAAGTGCACGGTCATCATCGGAGCCGGAATCAACCACTGGTATCACGCCAATCTGATGTATCGGGGCGCCATTCAGGCCCTTATTTTCTGCGGTTGTATTGGTGTAAACGGTGGGGGGCTCGCGCACTACGTGGGGCAGGAAAAGCTGGCTCCGGGAGAGCCTTGGGGGGAGATTGCCTTCGCCAAGGACTGGATCAGCTCACCCCGTCTTCAGAATGCTCCCAGCTGGCATTACGTGAACACCGATCAGTGGCGTTACGAGAAGGCCTTTACCGATTACCACACGGTCCCGCCGGGACAACCCGAGAACTCGCTGGCCAAGGGACACACCATGGATGCTCAGGTTCGGGCCGTTCGCAATGGGTGGATGCCCTTCTATCCACAATTTCAGAAGAGTTCGATTGCTCTGGCCCAGGAGGCCATTCGTTCGACGGGTTCCGACGATGAAAAGGGAATCATCGACTACATTGTGGAGAAACTGAAGAACAGAGAGCTCAAGTTTTCCGTGGAAGATCCCGATTCTCCGGACAACTGGCCGCGGGTCTGGTTCATCTGGCGGGGCAACGCTCTGATGTCCAGCGCCAAGGGTCATGAATACTTCCTAAAACACTACTTGGGCACTCACACCAATACCGTGGCAGACAGTGAGTTCGCCAAGGAGGAAGTCGAGGAGGTTACCTGGCATGACAAGGTTCCCCAGGGAAAGATGGATCTGGTGGTGGATCTCAACTTTCGCATGGACACCTCGGCCCTCTATTCCGACATCATCCTTCCTGCTGCTACCTGGTACGAGAAGGACGATCTGAACACCACCGACATGCACAGCTTCATTCATCCTCTATCTGAGGCTGTCCCGCCTTGCTGGGAGTCCAAGAGTGATTGGGACATTTTCAAGGCCATTGCCAAGAAATTCTCAGAGCTGGCAGGCAAGCATTTCCCGGAACCGGTTCCCGACATCGTCACCAAGCCACTGGCTCATGATACGCCGGCAGAGATTGCTCAACCCGAGATGAAAGACTGGATCAAGGGAGAAGTGGAGGCCATTCCGGGAAAGACCAGGCCCGGCATGCAACTGGTCTATCGTGACTATTCGAACCTGTACAACCAGTTCATCGCTTTCGGACCGGGGGCGCGAAAGAATGGCCTCGGGGCCCACGGCACACACTACGCCATAGAGGATTTCTACGACGAACTGGTTGCAACCGGTCCCACCGTGCAGTCGAACGGCAATCATTATCCTTCTCTGCGGACGGCCCAGGAAGCCAGTAACGTCGTACTCTCTCTGGCCACTGTCACCAATGGAGAACTGGCCTACCGGTCCTACAAGAACATGGAGGAAAAGGTGGGTTTGCCCCTGGCCGATCTGGCTGAAGGATCCCGTGATGTGAGGGTGAGTTTCAAGGACCTGCAGTCGCAGCCCAGGCGCCTGTTAAACAGTCCCATGTGGTCTGGACTGATGACCGGAGGAAGAGCGTATTCTCCTTTCACCTACAATGTAGAAAAGCAGGTTCCCTGGAGGACCCTGACCGGAAGACAACATCTTTATTTGGACCACCCCGGTTATATCCAGTTTGGCGAGCATCTACCCACTTACAAGCCGAAGCCTACCCCTTCACAGTATGCAGATCTGGTCTTTTCCAAGGAAGAGACCCGATCGATGATGTTGAATTTCCTCACGCCGCACGGGAAATGGCATATCCACTCCACCTATGGCGACAACCACAGAATGACGACCCTCTCTCGAGGTGTCGAGCCGCTGTGGCTCAATCACAAGGATGCAGCCGAGCTGGGTGTCAACGACAACGACTGGGTTGAAATCTACAACGACCACGGAGTGGTGGTGACCCGGGCCTGTGTGAGTGCCCGAATTCCTCGGGGAATCTGCCTTCAGTATCACTCGCCGGAGCGTACCCTTTCGGTGCCCAAGTCACCCTTGAGAGGAAACCGCCGTGCCGGTGGGCACAACAGCCTGACCCGGACCCGCCTCAAACCCAATTTTCTAGTGGGTGGCTACGGACAGTTTACTTACCACTTTAATTACTGGGGCCCGACCGGATGCAACCGGGATACCCACATTCTTGTGAGAAAGCTGCCGGCTCTGAACTGGTAGTTGGAATGGGAGAGTAGCGACATGGACATCAGATCACAAATTTCTATGGTCTTTCACCTGGACAAATGCATTGGCTGCCACACGTGCAGTATCGCCTGTAAGAACATCTGGACCGATCGCAAAGGCACCGAATACATGTGGTGGAACAACGTAGAGACCAAGCCGGGCACCGGTTACCCCACCAAGTGGGAGGATCAGGGCAAATACAAGGGAGGCTGGAAAAACAGCAACGGCAACCTGGAACTCAAATCCACGAGCAAGCGGGAACTGGTCTTCAATATCTTCCATCATCCCCATATGCCCAGCCTGGATGATTACTACGAGCCCTGGACCTATAAATACGATCATCTGTTCAATGCTCCGGAGGGAAATGATCAGCCTACCGCCACCCCGGTCTCCATGATCACCGGTGAGTATATTGACATCGAAGCAGGGCCCAACTGGGATGATGATTTGAGTGGTTCCACTGTGTATGCCGAGAACGACCCCAATCTGGAAGCGTTAACCCCTCAGCAGCGAATGCAGCTCTCCGCAGTCGAGCGTCTCGTCTTCTTCTACCTGCCGCGAATTTGCAATCACTGTCTGAACCCTTCCTGCGTGGCCTCCTGTCCCTCGAGTGCTCTGTACAAGAGAGGAGAGGACGGCATCGTGCTTCTGGATCAGGAAAGATGCCGCGGGTGGCGTTCCTGTATCGCAGCTTGCCCCTACAAGAAGACCTACTACAACTGGTCAACGGGAAAATCGGAGAAGTGTATTCTCTGCTTCCCTCGACTGGAGTCGGGACAGGCCCCGGCTTGCTTCCACTCCTGTGTGGGACGAATCCGCTATTTGGGAGTGCTCTTGTACGACGCCGAGCAAATCGAGTCAGTGGCCAAGAAGGGCGACAGGGAACTGGTCGAGGCTCAGCGCGCCATGATCATGGATCCGAACGATCCTGTCATCATCAGGGCCGCTCAGAAAAACGGTATCGCTGATGATGTGATCGAAGCAGCCCAAAAATCTCCCGTTTACAAGTTTGTCAAGGAATGGAAGATCGCCCTTCCCCCTCACATCGAGTATCGCACGCTCCCCATGCTTTTTTACGTACCCGCCCTGCTGCCGGTCATGTCGAGTTTCGACGGGACAACAGTCAAGAACATGACTGAAGGCATCTTCCCTGAGTTTGAAAAGGCCCGCGCTCCCATCGAGTATTTGGGACAACTTTTTTCGGGAGGCAACAACGGCATCATTCGCTACGTGCTGAAAAAGCAGATGGCTGTCAGAAATTACCGGCGGGCGCTGACCGTAGGGGATGTGAGTATGGAGACGGCACAGAAGATGTTGATGGAGGCCGATTGTTCTCCAGAGGAAGCGGAAGGGATCTACCGACTGACGGCGCTATGCACCTTTGATGACCGATTTGTGATTCCGCCGGCCCACCGCGAGGAAGCCATCGAGATGACCCGAGACCCCCTGGAACACAAGCAGTCAGTGGGCTTCGGCTTTCGCGAGGAACCGGAGCGAGGATTTTAAAGATGACGACCGAAAAGCAAGCCTACTGTTGTCTGGCCAATCTGCTCAGCTACCCGGATGGCTGCTACAAGCAGCACATTGAGTCGTTTCTCCGGGCCTTGAAACCGCACCCTGAAATCGTCGGGAAACTGAGCCCTTTCACCGATTTTGTCGAGGGCACTGATCCCAGACTCGTGGAAGAGGTGTTCACTCGGACCTTTGACATGAATCCGGCTGCCTGCCTGGAGGTGGGTTGGCACCTTTACGGTGAAGACTACAAGCGTGGCGAGTTCCTGGTGCAGATGAGACAGGCTCTGGCGCAGCACGATCTGACGGAGTCGCTGGAGCTTCCCGACCACATGAGCCACTGTCTGCAGCTGCTGGCCAAGCTGACGCCCGAGCAGGCAGTGGTATATGCCGGGGACTATCTGTTCCCCCCGATCAAGAAGGTGCTGGAGAGCCTGGAGAGGGACAACCCTTACAGAGCCTTGATTGAAGTTCTGCAGAGCCTGCTGGTGGAGTGGGTGGGAGTCAATCCGGCGGGTCAAGAGATTCCACACCTGTGCCACCTGGAAGGGGTCGAGGGGAACTCAACAAGCTGCTGCGGGCAGGTTCTGAAATGAGTCGGTCTCCGACCAGGGCCGGGGTATGAGTTCGGATCAGTTAGCTGACATGGGTGTGAGAAGCAGGTGAATCTCATGATTGAAGGATTGACAACGTTCGATTATTTTAATGTGCTTTGTTTTTCGGCCCTGCCCTATGTGGCGCTGTTCGTTTTCTTTTTAATCACCATTCAGCGCTACACCAACCGTGCCTTCACCTACTCGAGTCTGTCCTCGCAGTTTCTCGAAAACAAAGTCCATTTCTGGGCCCTGGTGCCCTTTCACTACGGCATTTTGCTGGTTCTGACGGGCCACGTAGTGGGATTTTTGATTCCTCGACAGGTGATGATCTGGAACAGCGAGCCTCTTCGCCTGTATGTGCTGGAGGTCTCAGCTTTTGTCGGGGCTATTTTTACTCTGGTGGGACTTGTGAACATTCTGATCCGGAGGTTGACCAACGCCAAAGCCTTCATGGTGACGAGCCTGGCCGACTGGATTGTGATCGGAATACTCGTTGTTCAGGTGGGAACGGGCATCTATACCGCTATCTTCCACAGTTGGGGAAGCTACTGGTTTGCATCTTCTGTGTCTCCCTATTTGTGGTCGATACTTACACTCAACCCCGATATCTCCTTTGTGACGCCGCTGCCCGCCATGGTGAAGCTTCACATCGTTGGTGCCTTTGTCATAATCCTGCTCTTTCCTTTTACCAGGCTGGTACACATTTTGGTGGTTCCCAATCCGTACTTGTGGAGAAAACCCCAGGTCGTCCGCTGGAACTGGAATAGAAGAACCATTCGAACTCCTGGTTTTAAAGTGAGAAGGAAATCTTCCATCTAGAACTCACCCGGGACGAAGGGATAAGCAATGTCACAGGACAGAAGAGCAATCACGGTGCTGGTCATGAACACGGTTGCCTTTACGGTGTGTTTTGCCGTCTGGATGATGAATGGGATCTTGATTACCTTCCTGGTCGACAGTTCGATTTATCGCTGGAGCAGTTCTCAGATGGGATGGTTGATCGGGGTGCCTGTGCTGACTGGAGCGCTGGTTCGTCTTCCCGTAGGTGTGTTGACCGACAAGTATGGCGGCCGCATCGTCTACACGGTCCTGATGCTGGTGGCAGCCGTGGCCACTTATTTCTTGAGCTTTGCGGATTCGTATGGAGAGTTTCTTCTGGCCAGTCTGGGGTTTGGCATCAGCGGCGCCTCCTTTGCCGTGGGCATCGCCTACACCTCTGTCTGGTTTTCTCGAGAACGCCAGGGCACTGCACTGGGGATTTTCGGTGCCGGAAACGCCGGTGCTGCGGTCACCGCCATTGGCGCCCCTCACCTGCTCAACTACCTGACAGACGGCGGATCCAACCTGGAAGGCTGGAGAAACATGCCGGTGATCTACGCCCTGACGCTCTTTTTCATGGCGATTGTCTTCTATCTGACCACTTACTACAGGAGGGTAGAGGGTGGCGGGACGAAGTCTCTGGCTGAGCGACTGGCGCCTCTCAAGGTGATGAGGGTGTGGCGATTCGGCCTTTACTATTTTCTGGTGTTCGGCGGGTTCGTGGCCCTGTCGCAGTGGCTGATTCCTTACTACGTCAACGTTTACGTCATGACTGTGGGGATGGCAGGGTTGATGAGCTCAATCTTCAGTCTTCCCTCAGGAGTGATTCGAGCTGCCGGCGGCTGGATGTCGGACAGGTGGGGTCCGCGACCGGTCATGTACTGGGTGCTCGGCTCCTGCGCCGTGTGCTGCGCTCTGCTGGTGGTTCCCAGAATGGTGGTGCAGTCTCCGGGAGAAGGGGTCATGGCCAGAAATTCAGGATCGGTCACCCACTTGACCGGTGATCAAATTGTAGTAGGTGACAAGAGCTACCCGTACATCAACAGAAACACCGTCACCTCATACCAGGACCTGTCTAATGTGGAGTCCAATGTCCTGGTTCTCCCGCAGGCCACTTTTTGGCAGGAACCTCAGGTGCAGGTGGGTGACCAGGTTGCCAAGAGGCAGTTGCTGGCCCGCGGTGTGACGCACATTTTCTTTCAGTCCAACGTGTGGATCTTCACGGGCCTGATTTTCATCATGGGAATCATGATGGGAGTCGGCAAGGCGGCTGTTTATAAGTTTATTCCCGAATAC
>JAUXKG010000439.1 GCA_030624355.1 Acidobacteriota bacterium | reverse complement strand
GCCATCATGGAGAAGAACGGTGTCTCGGTTGAAGTTCTTCGTCCCGTTGACTATGACCTTGCCTACGGCGTCTATCCGGACATGACTGAGCATGGCTGGCAGAAGGACGATTGGCCGGAAATCTACAACAAGGTCAAACCAGCGGAAATACTGGTCATCACCTCTCCCATTTGGCTGGGTGAAAAATCATCTGTATGTACGAAAACCATCGAACGACTCTACTCGACTTCCGGTGACCTTAACCAGCAGGGACAGTACGCCTACTACGGTGGCGTAGGGGGTTGCCTGGTCACCGGCAACGAGGACGGAGCCAAACATTGCTCCATGAACATCCTCTACTCGCTTCAGCACCTGGGTTACGTCATTCCGCCCCAAGCGGATGCTGCCTGGTTAGGGGAGGCGGGACCCGGCCCCTCCTATCTTGATCCCGGCTCGGGTGGACCGGAAAACGATTTCACCAATCGCAACACAACATTTATGACCTGGAATCTGATGCACCTGGCGCGAATGATCAAGGACAGCGGCGGAATTCCGGCGCACGGCAATCAGCGTTCGGCGTGGGACGCCGGCTGCCGTTCTGATCATCCCAATCCACTGTATCGGTAGGGGAGAACCCTCCGGTCTGGAGAGGATCGGGCAGCATTCATTTCCGGCGGGACGACACACTGAGGAAGAACTCAGCAAAACCCAACAGACATGGAGGATTGGGATCTCCATCGCAACAGGCAAAATCGACAGTCACGTCGATCACCGACCCTTTGGGAAATCGGGCGCAGACGTTTTCCTCCTGATTAGCTCGGATAATGCATAGGTTTTCTTCACTCCGCTCAGATGAAGGCGGCGTAACGAAGTGCTCCAACAGACCTGGCAACTGCAAGAAACCATTTCACATTGCTTCGGACTTGGGGCTAAGATGTCCATAATCGAAATTGAAAGGAGAGTGACATGGCACCGACACGACGATTTTTTCTGAAAGCATCGGTAGCCGGCCTGGCTGCACTGCCAGCCAGGGCGTCGGCACAATCCTCACCATCGAAGGTGATGGAAAAGTATGTAGACGTTGATGGAATCAGGACCCGTTACTTTGAAGCGGGAAGTGGGGAGAACCTGGTGCTGGTGCAGGGTGGCAGCATTGGCTCCATGTCCTATACGGCGGACATGTGGGACCTGAACATGGAGGGTTTGGGCCAGCATGCACATGTGTGGGCACCCGACAAGCTGGGTTGTGGCTACACCGACAACCCCCGAAGCGACAGCGATTACACCATGAAGGCACAGACTCAACACATCTACGATTTCATGCGCGCTGTGGGCATCAAGAAGGCCTGTCTGGTGGGGCTCTCCAGAGGGGCCTTGCCGGTAGCACGGATTGCCGTTGATCATCCCGAAATGGTGCAGAGCCTGATCATCCTGGACAGCAGAACGCTGGCCCCCACCGATCAGTCCATCGGCAATGAGCCCAATCCCTTCTATACACGTCTGACGGCTAACCGACCGCCGGTTCCCACCGCCGAATATGTCCGCCGGGAACCGGATGCCAATTCGTACTTCCAATCCCATGTCACCGACGAGTACATAGAGCGTCTGCTCAAGGCGGCCCTGCTGCCCAAGTCGACCGAAGCTCGAAACAAGATGAAGCGTTTGGGGGATCAGTACCGCAGTGACAGTGGCAGGATGAAGGCCGAGACCCACGACATGATCAAAGAGGGAAAGCTCAAGGCACCGACGCTGATTCTCTGGGCCTACAATGACCCCTCGGCGCCACTCGAGCTGGGTCTTCAACTGATGGACATCATTGCCCCGGCCCATCCACAGACTCAGATGCACATCTTGAATCAAGCGGCCCACTACTCGTGCCGGGATCAGGTCGACAAGTTCAACCGGATCGTGACTTCCTTCATGAAGGATTCGGCAAAGGCTTGAGACGGTGCGGACGTGAAGGGTGGCGGAACGGACCGAGGACTGTCGGGTTCTTCCTTTCCAAGCGCCTCGGAAGCCCGAGGTCAGACGGCAACACCTTCAGTTATGGTAGTGGAGACTGAGAAAGCCTCTCCTGGACCATGAAGAAGGTGTGGCTTTCCTGGAGCAGCGGCAAGGACAGCGCCTGGACCCTGCACCAATTGCGACAGCAGGGGAACTACCAGGTCACAGGTCTGTTCACTACGCTCAACCAGGTCTTTGACCGCGTCGCCATTCACGCGGTTCGCAGATCACTGCTGAAGAAACAGGCCCGGGCTGCAGGGTTGCCCCTGCGCCTTATTTCCCTTCCGTGGCCCTGTTCCAACGCTCAATATGAAGGAATTATGGAAGAGACCTGGCTGGCGGCAGTCGACAGCAGAGCGACGGTCATCGCCTTCGGAGACTTGTTCCTCAATGACATTCGGGAATATCGAGTCAAACAGTTGAAGGACACTGGGCTTGAGCCAATCTTCCCGCTCTGGAATCTGTCGACATCCGCTCTGGCCGAGGAGATGATCGACTCGGGAGTTCGGGCGAAACTGACCTGCGTTGATCCGAAGCAGCTGGATGGCGGCTTTGCAGGACGTGACTTCGACCTTTCGTTGCTGGCCGAGCTACCCCCCGGTGTGGACCCCTGCGGAGAGAACGGAGAGTTTCACTCGTTCGCTTACCAGGGTCCCATGTTCCATCACCCTCTTGAGGTCAGAGTTGGAGAGATCGTAAAAAGAGATGGATTCGTGTTCGCCGACCTGGTTTGAATTCAACAGTGACCGATCGCAGTTGATTGGCCCGGATTATTCATAGGTTCTTGTCGCGAAGTGGTGAAAGCGCCGCGATGACAAGGCGTACAACGAAGGGCCCCGCAGGCGTACTCATGCAGTACGCCGAGGAGCCCAAGGCAGCACAACACAGTC
>JAUXKG010000277.1 GCA_030624355.1 Acidobacteriota bacterium | reverse complement strand
GGTGTTTTTTGAAGAGCTGCGTTGAACTCCCGCCTGGCTTCCTCAAATCGTTCCAACTCGAGCAAGATTTCTCCAAAGAATTCATGGGCGGGCAAGCCGGCGGTTCCTGCATCGGGAGGAAATTGGCTGACCTCCAGGGCGTCTTCTATCTGACAGGCCTCCCGCATCAGTAAAAGGGCTTCGTTGCCTTTTTTCTGCGCGACTAGAATTGCCGCAGCCAGTTCTCTGGCCTGAATGGAGGCAATTTTTTTACTTACATGAAACGCGGGATCTTTCAAGGCGACAAGTTGCTGAAGCAATGATTCCAGCTCTTTCAGGGTACGTTGTGCAGCTTCCAGGTTCCCCGAACGCGCGAATCCCAGGCCGCGCACATAGAGAACTTCAACCATCGGGAAGGGTTTGTTGTGTACGGACTCGATGCGTGCCGCCTCCTCCCAGTCACGAATTTCGAGTTGATGCCGAACTTCCAAAATATGCAGATTGCGCAATGCATTGCCATCGTTGGAAGTCAGGAGTAGGGGACTGTGTTCGTCCATCAGTGCCTGTGCTGCCCTGTATTGTCCCTTCTGTGTCAGGCCGTATACCCAATAGCTCAATGCGTGGTAGGAACGCCTATAAAGCGGCCAACCCCTGTCTTGAACCTTCTGATGCGATGCTTGAAAGGAAGCCTGATTGGAGGCGATTGTCTCGTCCCACATGCCCAGTCCTGCAAAAATGTGTGAGGGCATATGCAAGGCATGAGGCACGGCTGCGGCGATTTCGGAATAACGTCTGGCGGCAGACAGGCCCCGGTCACGATCGCCGGAATCGTCATAGGCATGAATCAGGTAGTGAGCCGGTCCAGGATGAGACTTCAGGTCCAAAAAGATCGGCTCCAAAATGTTCGCGGCTGTCATTTGTAACTGGTAGCCTTCACTTCCGCTGCGACGACCCAGGGCCAGCAGAGACAGGGCATAAAACAGCGCCCCCTCAACGTCATCAGGATAGCTGCGATAGACTTTCTCCATCGCCTGGCTGTAGAGTAAATCGCGCTGTGGGCGGTCCATCTCCGGATAACCCCGGTACAGCAACTCTACAGCTTCCACATAAGCGCGCTCGCGTTCGGATTGTGGGTTTGCAGCATAGGCCTTCTCAACAGCGTGCAGGGCGTCCCTGATCTCTTCTTCGGAGGGCGGTGCGTGCAGGCCGTCGTTGTAGGTCATGGCCTCTCCCCAGTAGGCGAGGGCACATCCGGGGTCAGCCTGGGCAGCGCTCTGAAAGTGTTTTTTGGCTTCATCCCACCAGAACGAGTGCAGCAGTGCCAGACCTTGATGAAACGAAATCTTTGCAGAAGGAGTGCAGGATAGTTGCATGTCCACCTGGCCAAAGTCTGATGGATCTCGGGAAACACTGGAATCAGCTGCCTGCTGTGAGGCAACTCCGGGATTGGCAAGAATGAAAGAGTGTGCCTGTCCCAAGAAAAAGGAAACCAATAACAAGAGTTTGAAGGTTTTGAAGTACATGTGCGCTCCCTTTGCGATTTGCATTGCACCAGATTTTCATCCTAAGCGCAAGACAGAGCAAGACGTTGAGAATCTCGGTGGAGGATCAGGAGCGCTGGTTGGAGTTCAGCTCCACCCAGCCGGTCAGTCTCCTATCAGGGAAGCCACAGGTTGCCGGTTTGAAGGTCACATGGTCCGACATGGCAACTGATGTTATTCTGGGCGACGGATGATAATAACGCCTCTCACTTGTCTTTAACTCTCCTACGACTTAGCATTGGGGAAAGGGAGAACTGACATAGACAGACCGCATTTCCGTTTTCTAGTCACCCTGGCCCTGTTGCCCTTGTTCCTGATCGCCATTGCCTTTGCCGAACATGACGCGCAGCCATTGGCGGGATCATATCAGCCCGCCGTTCCCAACGACTGGTGGGGTCATTGGAGGCGGGGAGAAACACTTCTGAATCTTGACCGGATCCAGGAAGCCAAGAAATCGATGAAACTGGCCAAGAAGCTGGCCCATCAGGCCTTCCGGAAAAACCGGAGAGGGCAGCGATTTCTCGCCTATGTCGCCAACTTCGAAGGAAATCAATACCTGTCTCAGGGAGATGCGCTTTCGGTTCTGGATGGGAAAGAGAAGATGGAAAACTACCAGAAGGCCAGAAAACAATACCAGGAAGCCATCGGCCTGCAGCAGCAGGCGGCCTACTACGTCAACCGTTCGATTGCCATACGCAGATATGTTCGCACCTACGTGGTTTTGAACAAGACCAGGAAGAAGAGGGCCGGCCTGGAAAAAGCGATTGCTTCACTGGATACAGCTCGAGAGTCCAGTCGACAGGCGCTAAGGTTGAGTCCGGAGCTTGAAGCGGCACAGCTTGAGCAGGAGCTGGTCGATCTGGACAGTGGAGACTACCATTCGATGCTTGGGTTACCCGGAGATGTTCCAGCCACGACCCCTTCCACCCCACCCCCCAGGACCCTGGAGGAAGCCTTACAGAAGATCAGGGAGCTTGAGGAGCAGGTGGCTGACCTCGAGGAGCGTCTGGGAAAATAGCCCTTTGTTCTGAATCTCCAGGGCCCAGCCATTTTTCTTGTGCCTGTCTGAAATGTGTGTGAGAGTATTCTTCAAATCTGCACTGGGCCAGACGGGAGAGCTCACATGAGAACTCATTTGGATTCAATGATTCGAGGGATTATTGTCACCGGATTCATCATCGGCTTGGGGGCTGTCGGTCAGAATGAGCAGGATGCCGGTGCCGAGGAGTACCCAAAACCACGATTTCCTTCCTATGTGACACAGCCCAACTCGTCCGAGGAGGTGAAGGTGGGGGTGCGGGGACTGGTCCGCAACAGATCGGGCTATCAGGGTTTTGGGATGGGCGTGGTCCAGGAGGGAGAGAGTCTGGCCATCGTCCCGACTGCCATCGCTGAGGACATGGTGGTGGAGGGTATCCGTCTGGCTCTGGAAGAGCGCGGAGTAAAGGTTCATGTTCTGCCGGATTACCAGCTGGTGGGTGTCAGTCGCAAGCATGCCATGGAACTGGTCAAAGCCAGGCAGACCTACACAGGTGAGCATGGATTCATGGAAGGAGCCAACTGGATCAATCGAGTTTTTCCCGATCCTGGGGCGGCCAAGCAGTGGCTCAAGCAGAGAAGGAGTGATCTGTATGCCAAGTTGTTTCCGCCCGCCCGGGAGCTTCCCGATTATCTGAAGGCCATTGCCGGTCAGTTGACACGCAGAAAGGTGGGCCTGGCGATACAGGAATTCTTGAAGAAACACCCTGAGGTGAAGGCGGTCTTCTGGGGGAAAGGAGGCGGTACAGGACTGCGGCGCGCTCTCTATCCCTACGACGAAAAGTTCGGGGGTGTCTTCACGGCTGACAACCGCTGGGAAGCCATGAGCCGGATCGGTTCCTACCCGGCCGATGTCTGGCAGTTGACCGAAGAGCTAACTCTGGAGTCCTTGGCCTATGTGGATCGGGTGGAGGTGATCGATCCGGAAGGGACAGATGTGTGGGCCGACATCAGTGAGGAGCAGTCGGAGAAGTGGGCGCGGGGTGCCTACCAGAGGGGACATCTCTACCTTTTCCCCAACCAGGCTACCGGCCGTTTTGGCTACTCCGTAGTAAACTATCCGGCCTTTCAGAACGAGTGGCTGTCACGGGAGCCCATCGTTCGCCTCAATGGAACCATCGCAGGAACAAAAGGCCATGGAGGGTTCTATCCCCGTTGGAAGGTACTCCTGGAGAACGGCTTTATTACAAAGGTCACGGGGGGAGGATTATATGGAGAGCTGCTGCGAGAGTTTCTTCAGTATCCCGGAATAAATGAGATGACCTACCCGTACCACGAGACGCCCGGTTTTTGGTATGTCTATGAAGTGGCTCTGGGAAGTCATCCCAAGTATTTTCGCAATCCCAAGATTCTGATGGAGCCGGGCTTTAGCATGGGGCCCGAAAGGATGGCCGCCGGCGTGATCCACTGGGGCTTGGGGATCCGGGTCTGGCATGATCCGGAGGCTCCCAAGGAGTCTCAGAGATGGCGTGAATTTGCAGCCAAGCATAACCTGCCCATGGATCACAATTTTCATACCCATACCTACTTCAGTACCTACAAGGTTCGCCTGAGAGGAGCAGCGCGCTGGATGACTTTGGTGGACAAGGGCCACATGACCAGTCTGGACAATCCGGAAGTGCGGGCTCTGGCCTCCCGCTATGGCGACCCGGATGAGGTCTTGAACCAAGATTGGGTTCCTGAGGTCCCCGGTATCAATGCTCCGGGACGGTATGAAGACTACGCAGCCGATCCATGGAAATACGCTAAGAAGGTCATAGACCAGGTGATGGAGGGAAGTTACGCGCACTTCTATCCGCCCAGAGAGGAGACCAGTCGCGGCAATTGAAAATCGATTTTCGTGATGGCGGCCTGAGGCTTGGCACATCCCGACCCACCGGGCCGGATCAGGTCAATTGCTTCGGTGAATCACGATTTGGTCAAACGGGATCTCAATT
>JAUXKG010000450.1 GCA_030624355.1 Acidobacteriota bacterium | reverse complement strand
GCAAAGAAGGTGGTGGTTCGATCGTATACACCACCTCGCCGTATGGCCGCCTGAATGCCAACTGGAAAAGAAAGGGTCCAGGTGATCAGGGTGCCGACTATGAAGAGCGGCAGACTGTTGAGAAAACGATCGTACAGCTTGGCCAGCACGGAGCGACCGTCTTTCCACGACACGCTCTTACCGGTGAATAGATCACGGTAGAACAGGAGGTACTGCTGATAAAGAGGCTTATCCAGGTGAAACTGCTGGCGAAACTGCTCCAATACCTCTTTGGTGAACTTTGGATTAAGAGGGTCAATCTGGCTGGGCTCTCCCGGCGCCAGGTGTATAACGGCAAATGATATCACCGAGATAAAAAAAAGGGTGATGGCCTTTTGCACGAGGCTGCGACCCAGAAATGCGAACATCCACTAACCCTCCATTTCAAAGATTGGCGCCTCAGGCAGCTTGATCCACTTATTGAAGAAAAAGGTGTAACTTCCGGTCTTGGTGGGTCTGATCTTCTCATGCCTCACTTTTCCAGAAGGGTCACGATTCAGGACCACAATTCGTTTGTCCAACAAGGCAGTCCACTTCCCCACATAGAGAAAGGTGTAAGGCTGGGCGGCGGCGATGATTTCGTGAAGTCGGTGACAGTAACCGATTTGTCTTCCCCGGTCGTACTCCTGACGAATTCTGATGATGAGATCGTCTGCTTCCGCGTTTTTAAAACCAACGAAGTTGAGCTGGTAGGGGCCAGTCTGGCTGGAGTGCCAGATCTGGTAAAGGTCGGGCTCAATACCCATGCCCCAGCCCAGTACCAGAGCGTCAAAGTCCAGTTTGTTGACGCGCTCTTGAATGAATACTGCCCATTCGAGCAGATCTGTTCGAACGTCCACACCAATTTTTCGCCAGGCATTCTGTACTATGGGGAGAAGTTGCTTGCGGATAGGGTTCCCCTGATTGGAGATCAAAGTGAACTGAAGCCGCTTGCCGTCCTTCTCCAACCAGCCTCCTTGGTTACGGTTCCAGCCTGCTTCTGCCAGCAGTTGTAAAGCACCTTCTGGATCGTATGGAAGTGGCTGGATTGCATGGTCATAGAAGTCGGTCTGTTTGGGAAAAGGACCGGTGATCTTTTCCCCCTGGTTGTAGAGGACGTAGCGGATGATCTTTTCCACGTCGATGGCCATGCCTAGAGCCTTGCGCACCCTCAGATCGTCAAACGGCTGCCGCCGCAGGTTGTAGCCAATATAGGTGTAGCCAAATCTCAGTCCGGAAAAACTCTGGTACCTGGGATCATCCTTGAGGCGGTGGACCTGGTGAGGCAACGCACCATATCTGTCCACAGTCCCCGCATAGAATTCCATTTCTTGAGTCAACATGTCGGGCACAATACGATATGTATAACTATGATAGTTTGGCGGACCTTCCCAGTATTTTTCAAAACGGTCCAGCACGATGTATTGATCGGATTTCCACTCGCGGAAAACAAAGGGACCGCAGCCAATGGGCTCTCGGTTGAACTCGCTTTGCCGGATTGACATGGTTTCCGGATCCAGGCCGCGTCGCCTAGCTTCGTCCCTCAGTGCCTCAGAGTCCAACAGGTGCTCCGGCAGAATCCCCATCATCCAGGTTCCCAGCGCCGTCGAGTAAAGACGTTTGTATACTATACGGACGGTTAAAGGATGCAACACTTCCACCGTCTTAACCGGTTCATAGTCTGGCAGCCGTGGTGAGACATTGGCCACATCCATGATGGCATCGTAGGTGAACTTGACATCATAACCATCAAAGACGTGGCCGTCGTGGAATTTCACCCCGGGCCGAAGTTTGAAAAGAATGACGGGATTGTGCTCCACCGCCGGCAGCAGAACCCTGGCATACTCCTTCTTCTTGGATTCAAACTCCGCAGGTTCTACTCCGACAAACCGTTCAGCCTGGAAGGATGTAAAATAGGAAGGACCCAACAGTTTTTCCAGATTGTCAAATATGTCTTGATCCACCTGCTTCAGTCTCAGCTTGACTCTCGGGGGGGCAGAGATCTGCAGTCGCACCTTGACCTTGTTGCCGTCCGGCAGGGTTTCAGTGACCTCTTGCAGGAGCTGCTGTGCCGGAAAAACCTCTATTGCCTCAATGTTGCTCAGTGACCGAGACAGTGAATCTGTTCCCTCAGTGCTCCTGCGTCTGGCCTGAATAATCAATGTGGCCACCCCGTCAGCATCTACGTGCCCAAGGGTGGGAACCTCTGCCCGATCATTTACATAGAAGTAGGCCTCCTCATGAATCTCCCAGCTGGTTGCCAGACGAGGACGAAAATTCAGATTGTCGTCATAGTCAAGCAGTCCCTCGAATACCAGTCCGTTGATATCACTGCTGGCACTGTCCGCTGAGAGCACGGGATTGAGCATCTGCGCGTCACCAATGGACGCAGTGACATATTCTGCCAGCCGCTCAGGGTTCCCCCTGGTCTGCTCCTCGTAGGTGGGCACCCAGAAGTAAGACTGCAGCAGGAAAAGTAGGACTATAATAGGAAGACCTATGAGTAATCGTTTGGTGGTCAAAGACTTACCTCTCGTTCATGGGAACTTAACGAGGTTTCAGTGTTGCGGACTGCCTGTTGTCAGAGACAAGTTGTGTATTCTAATCATTTTTTCAAGGAATAGTCCAGACCCGCCGCTTTTCGCTCCAGGCGAAAAGCGCAGCAAGCAGCTGGCAGGAGGCAGCTGGTAGTTTCTGGAATGGACGAATCGTCCTTTACTGCCGGCTGCATGCTGCCTACTGTCAGCTGAACTACGGATTC
>JAUXKG010000133.1 GCA_030624355.1 Acidobacteriota bacterium | reverse complement strand
TGCATAGGTTTTCTTCACTTCGCTCAGTGAAAGGTTTCTTCACTGCGCTCAGATGAAGGCGGCGTGACGAAGTGCTGCAGGAAGAAAAGAGGAGACAGTCTACTCTGTCCCCCTCTTCGCCACTCGCCAAACTAGAAATCTGTGGAAACTGTTGTCGATTCACCACTTGGAAAAGTGGACAGAGTAGACTGTCCCCTTTTTTCTTTAATATCCGACCTGATAAAGCATCAGATAGACAATCACTCCGCTGATCGAGACATAGAGCCACATCGGTAGAGTCCACCGTGCGATGCGCCGGTGCCTCTCAAAATCCTCCTTCCACGCTCGCCCAAGGGTTATCAGCGCCATTGGCACAATTGCCACAGCCAGTACCACGTGTGAGATCAGAATTGAGAAATACACCGGACGGACCCATCCCTGACCTGGGAAAGACCGTGAACCCGCATACCAGTGGTAAATCACGTAGGAAATCAAGAACAGGACCGATGCAGAAAAAGCCCCCAACATGCAAACTCTGTGGGTATTCGTCTGCTTTCGGCGAATGAATAAATAGCCCAGTACCAAAAGAATCCCGCTGGTGCCGTTCAAGGTGGCATTCAAGTGCGGCAAATCTGAAATAGAGATCATCCCAGACTCCGAAGACCAGGGCGCCGGGCCAGCATCAATGAGATCCGAAACATCACCAGTGCAAAGACCACAGTTACCAGAACAGAGTAAGACAGGGAGGGGAAACCTACTTCCAAATTGAAATTTTCCGGATACAGAATGTGACGGACGGAAGCAACACCATAGGTGAGAGGATTGATCTTCATGATCCACTTCACCCACTGTGAAGCGCCGGAAGAAGGGAAGAGAGCCCCGGACAAAATCCACATGGGAAAAAGAACCAGATTCATAATGGCGTGAAAACCCTGAGACGAGTTGATCTGCCAGGCAAAAGAAAATCCAACCGCAGTCAATGAAAAAGCAATCATAAAGAGGACCAATACCAACAGAACAAGCTTGGAAAGACTCAATGAGATTCCCGCCACAATCGGAGCCAGCAAGACAAACAGGAATCCCTGCAGAGAGGCCAACGTTGCTCCACCCAGAATCTTGCCCAGAACCAAACCGGACCGAGAGACAGGGGCAACCAGAACTGAAAGCAAGAATCCTTCTTTCCGATCTTCAATAATCGAAATGGTGGAAAAAATGGCGGTAAAAAGAACCACCATGACAATCGTCCCGGGGTAAAAATATTCGAGATAACTGATATCAGCCGAGGTTGATGGAGGACGAAAGGAAGCACCGATTCCCGATCCGATCAAAAGCCAAAAGATGAAAGGGGTTCCAAGTGCTCCCAGCAGTCGGCTGGGCTGGCGGTAAAATCGAACCAGCTCCCGCCACCAGAGTGTCGCGATCGGTAAAAAAAAGTTCATTCTCTATACATCCGGGCCCATGCGTGGCCTATGATCCCTTAAAAAACGCTCTTAGTCCAACCTGTTTGGGAAATAAGGGGACAGACTACTCGTTCCCTCATTTCCCCTAAGGCAAAACAACTCTCATTTCTCATATTAAAAGATTGTCCCCTCTTTTCTGAGAAAGATCTCCGCTCATTCCGGAGTTGACTTTCCCGGGGAGGGGCCACTATTATAGGTGAACAAAAGGTGAATATAACTACTCGTCCTGACTTTTCCCGGGTCTCGAAAATTAAAGGTACAAAGTCTGAATCCAAGACCCCCACCGATTTTTTGTCCACAGGTATTCAACAGCTTGATCTTTTACTCTCAGAGGGGATCCCCCGCGGGAAAATCATAGAGATTGTGGGATCCCCTTCCAGCGGAAAAACCAGCCTGACTTTTTCAATACTGGCTCAAGCGACCTCACGCGGAGAATTAGTGGCTTACATTGATCCTTCCGCTTGCTTTGATCCATTCTTCGCTCGGAAAGCAGGAATTGATCTACAACATCTGCTGTGGATCCGTGGAGAAACCCGAACACTGGATAAAGCTTTAAAAGCGACTGATATTGTCACCCGGTCAGGAGGGTTCGGAGTGGTGGTGCTCGATCTTGAGAGCCGGCAAAAAGCTCATAAAATAGTCGAGCAAATTCCTCTTCACGTCTGGTTCAGACTCCAGCGTGTGGTCGAAGCAACCCCAACGATCTTACTGCTATTGGGCAGAGAGGCGATTGCCGGAAATACATCCGATGCGGTGTTGTCCCTTCAGCGAAATCAGGCCCAGTGGTGTTCTGCCGCATATGTTCTTTCCAGTCCAACCTCTTCCAAGCATGCCAAATTTTTGCGAGGCATCTCGAGCCTAATTGAACTGTATCGAGGAAAACATTCTAACCATAATGCCACGCTTTATTGCCATTTTTAGTTCCAACCCTCCCCATACGCTCGCAATCGCCCAGACACTGACTCCTCGGATCGAGATCCACCCTCCCGACGGACTTCTTTTAGAAGTTACAGCCCGAGTTGAAGACAGCATTCTCAACAAACTCCTTCACCAGACAAGCGCGGCAAATCAACTCAAAACTGGGATTGCCTCTTCACGAATTGCTGCCCTTTTTGCGGCCCAATCTCGACCGGGGGCCGTAGTGGCTCCCGGCACAGAACGGGATTTCCTGGCTTCCTTGCCTGTGAGGTTGATCTCCTTGACCCCTTACGGCTACGACCACAAACTGTTTTTGACTCTCTTTCGCTGGGGAATTCGCACTTTGGGTGAACTGGCAGTCCTGCCTGAGCAGGAATTGGTCGAGCGCCTGGGTCAAACGGGACTTTGTCTCCAACGAATAGCACAGGGCCAGGATGTTGATCTGTTCCAGTGTCATGTGGAAGAACCTCATTTCAAGGAAAGTCAGGAACTGGAATGGACTCTGGATTCACTGGAACCACTTGCCTTCATTCTGGGAGGAATGCTGGAGTGTCTCTGCCAACGCCTGCAAAATCGCGGCCTGGCTGTTGAGTCTCTTCAAACCGTCCTACAACTGGAAAATCGCACTTCCTACAAAAGAACTCTCCGGGTGGCTTTTCCCATGCAGGACCCCAAGGTTCTCCTTTCACTGCTGCGTCTGGATCTTCAATCTCATCCGCCTGACTCTGGTGTTGTAGGAGTTTCGCTTCAGGCGTCCCCGGCGCCCACACAAATCACTCAACACTCTCTGCTTCACCCTCCTCGCCCCAATCCCGAAAAGTTAGCACGCACTTTGGGTCGCCTGACTGCACTGGTTGGAGAGACCAATATCGGTTCTCCCGTTTTATTGGACACCTATCGTCCCGACGCCATCACAATGGAACCCTTACAGGCAAAAGAGCAGGAACAAAAAAGTTTTATTCGTCATTTGCCGCTCCCTGCTAGGAATTTTTTGCGGCTTTCTCTACGAAGATTTCGTCCCCCTGTCGCTACCCGCCTTCGATCTGAACAAATTGCCGCCTGTGCCGGCCCTTGGCGATCTTGTGGAAACTGGTGGAAGGATCCCTCGCTGCAGTGGTCCAGAGATGAATGGGATGTAGAACTACTGGACGGACCGATTTACCGGGTCTATTGGGATTTTCACAAAAAGACCTGGTTTTTGGAGGGAATTTACGACTGACAAAGTTGGTGAGTTGTCAGTTGTCAGCTGGATACCATGTCCTACATCGAACTTCACGCTTGCAGTGCCTTTAGTTTTTTGCGGGGTTCTTTGCTCCCAGAAGAACTGGCTCAACAGGCAGCTCACCTCAATTATCCGGCCCTCGCTCTAACCGACCTGGATGGAGTCTACGGAGCCCCTCGTTTTCACAAAGCCTGTCGTGAAGTAGGAATTCGAGCCATCGTGGGTGCACAGATAACTCTGAAAAGCAAATCTCCCCAACAGCCTTATCGGCTTCCCCTGTTGGTCGAAAACCGAATCGGCTATCAAAATCTCTGTCGTTTAATCACCCGAATGAAATTACGTGCAGATAAGGGCCAAGGCGCAGTTCATATCGATGAAGTCGAGGAATTTTCCAGCGGACTCATTTGTCTGACCGGAGGCACCACAGGTCCCCTGAGAAGAGCATTAAAAGAGCGGGACTCTGGGCGGGCCCTTCATTATCTTCATCGACTCGGAGGAATCTTTGGCCCCGATCGACTTTATGTGGAGTTGCAGCGTCATCTTGACCGAAAGCAGGAACAATCCAACCAACTGTTGATCGAGTTGAGCCGCCGCCTTCGGATTCCTCTGCTGGCCACTAATGAAGTTCGCTACTCCAAGGCCCTGGGCCGTTCTCTGTTGGATGTATTCACCTGTATCCGCAACAAAACCAATCTAGACCAGGCGGGAAAATTGTTGAATCGCAACGCAGAGCGTCACCTAAAAACACCTCAGGAAATGGAGCGTCTCTTCGCAGATTTACCCGAAGCGATAGTCCATACCGAAGAGCTTTCACAAAGGCTCGACTTCACCCTGCTGGATTTAGGGTATCGCTTCCCGGAATACCCTGTCCCTTCCGGGGACAACATGATCAGCTATCTGCGAAAGCTCACCCAGGAGGGAGCTCATCGGCGATATCGCCCCTACCATGCTCGAGCCCGGCGGCAAATTAAACGAGAATTAGATCTGATCGAAAAACTCAACCTAGCCGGTTATTTTTTAATTGTTTGGGACATTGTTCGCTTTTGCCGCCAACAGGACATTTTAGTCCAGGGGAGAGGTTCAGCCGCCAATAGCGCTGTCTGCTACAGCCTGGGGATCACGGCTGTAGACCCGGTAGGCATGGATCTACTATTTGAACGTTTCCTTTCGGAAGAACGCGGCGAATGGCCGGACATTGATCTGGATCTTCCCAGCGGTGAACGAAGGGAGCGCGTTTTACAATATGTCTACGAACGCTATGGAGAACGCGGAGCCGCCATGACGGCTAATGTGATTACTTATCGGGCCAAAAGTGCTGCACGTGAGATCGGCAAAGCTCTCGCATTTCCACCGGAAACACTCAATCGTCTCTCTCGTCTTCTGAACACTTGGAGAGGAGTTTCTCAAGAAGAATTGCCGAAAAGACTTAAAGAAGCAGGCTTGGATATCTCTTGTCAGCGTGTGGCGCTTTTTCTTCATCTGTGGAACCAAATACAGGATCTTCCCCGTCATCTGGGACAGCATTCAGGGGGCATGGTAGTGGCCCAAGGGCGTTTGGATACGGTGGTCCCTTTAGAGAACGCCAGCATGCCTGGTCGCAGAGTGATCCAGTGGGACAAGGAGGACTGTGCTGATCTAGGGATCATCAAAGTCGATCTGTTGGGGTTGGGCATGATGGCTGCTCTGCAGGACTCGATCACACTTCTGCGACAATCGGGTTCCGAACTGGATCTGGCTCACCTTCCTCAGAATGATCCTCAGGTCTTTGCCATGTTGCAAAAAGCTGACACGATTGGTTTGTTTCAGGTGGAAAGCCGCGCCCAGATGGCCACTCTGCCCCGCCTGAAACCTTGCTGTTTTTACGATCTAGTGGTGGAGATTGCCATCATTCGACCAGGTCCCATCGTAGGGAAAATGGTTCACCCCTACCTCAAACGCCGGGCAGGAATTGAACCGATTACCTACCCGCATCCTTCCTTGGAACCCATCCTGAAACGAACTCTGGGGGTTCCTTTGTTTCAGGAACAGTTGCTGCGCATTGCCATGGTGGCCGCTGGATTCACAGGAGGAGAAGCTGAGGAATTGAGACGGGCCATGGGGTTTAAAAGATCAGAAGCTCGTATGAACAACATTGAATGCAAGCTGCATCAGGGTCTGTCTCGGAACGGCATTGTCGGAAAATCCGCTGAAACGATTGTTCGCTACATTCGCTCCTTTGCTCTTTACGGCTTTCCTGAATCGCACTCTGCCAGCTTTGCGCTGCTGACTTACGCCAGCGCTTACATCAAAACCCATCATCCAGCCTGCTTTTACACCGCTCTGCTCAACAACCAACCCATGGGTTTCTATCATCCGGCGACACTGATCAAAGATGCCCAGCGTCATGGACAACGCATCAGACCTATTGACGTTTTAAAATCAGACTGGCTTTGTACTATCGAAAATGGATCGGTTCGACTGGGGTTGATGTATGTGACGGGATTATCGAAACGGGCAGGAAAAGCGATTGAAAGAAAACGCCGGGAATCCTCCTTCAGTTCGGTTGAACACTTACGTCGAAGAACGGGCTTAAAAAAACCGGAAATGACCATGCTGGCCGAGATTGGAGCTCTGAATAACTTTGGCATGAAACGGCGGCAGGCTCTTTGGCAGGTAGAGAAACTCTGCCGTCCTTCTGGATCTTTGTTTGAGGATCTATATGCCTCGGACGATGAAACCGATTCCCCCTTGCGTGAGATGGACGCTCAAGAACGTCTCATGGCCGATTATTGTGGAACGGGTGTCACCATTGGCCCTCATCCGATGGCTCTGCAACGCCAGAAGCTCGACCATGCTGGAGTCTTGCGTGCCTGTGAACTTCCGTCCCTCAAGAGTGGTCGACGCCTGCGGGTGGCTGGAGGAGTGATCGCTCGCCAGCGGCCGCAAACAGCCCGCGGCTTCCTGTTCCTGAGCCTGGAAGATGAAACAGGAATTTCCAATATCATCATTGATCCGGATTTATTTGAGAAAAAACGTCTGGTTTTACTTAGCGAGCCCTTCTTGCTGGTGGAGGGTATTTTACAGAATCAGAATAATGTCACTTCCATTCGCGCTCAGAGCTTCAAATCTCTCCAGGGTTTGAAGATTGATCTCTGGTCACGCAATTTTTGTTAATCACGGATTGCCTGACCCTTGGCCTTCGGCCGCTGACAACTGACAGCTGACAGGGAACTTCCTGACCCCCTGACCGGTGAAAGCTGTTTTCTATCGGGGGGACCGGTTTTTGGGAACGCTCAGAGAATTCCAGCTGTCACCACAGTAGTGCTTGGCGAGATAGACAATCTGACCC
>JAUXKG010000065.1 GCA_030624355.1 Acidobacteriota bacterium | reverse complement strand
GGGCCGTTTTTTGTGATCTTTCTGGCCACCAGTACGCTTTTCGGTTTGTTCTGGATCATCTATCGCTCAGGAGAACTGCGAAGCGAACAGCGCATGAGGTCCTTTCTCTCGCGTGAGGCCTCATTTCTTCTGAACAATCTTTTATTCGTCTCTATCTGTTTCGCCATCTTTTGGGGAACTGTTTTTCCGATTCTTTCCGAGTGGGTCACTGGCGAAAAAATTACTGTTTCCACACCCTTTTTCAATCAGGTCAACCTGCCGTTGGGTCTGGTATTACTGATTCTAACCGGAATTTGTCCTCTGATTGCGTGGCGAAAGTCCTCCCTGAAAAATTTCCAAAGAAATTTCTTGATTCCTCTGGCCGTGGGTCTGGTCAGTGGTGTAATAGTTGCGTTGCTTGGGGTCCGTAGTTGGATTCCGCTGCTCTTTTTTTCCGCTTCCGGTTTCGTGGCCGCGACAATGCTTTACGAGTTTTACAAAGGGTCTCGTGCCCGACAGACCATTCGGCCGACCTCGTTCTTGACCGCCCTGTTGGATCTGACTCTGATGAACAAACGTCGCTATGGAGGGTTTATCATTCATCTCGGCGTCGTTTTGGTGGCTGTCGGGATCATTGCCAGTTCCTTTTTTAGCGTGGAGCAAATCTTTACGGTCAGCCCGGGAGAGCAGTTCAGCTTCGGAGATTACACGCTGACGTTCAAAGCCTTAACAGAGAAGAAGGACCCGGAAAAGGATGTGGTGCTGGCTCACGTGGAGGTCTGGCAGAATGGAGAACAGATCGACGAGTTGTTTCCAGAGAAGGATTTTCATCACAAGAGTGAGCAGCCCATGACCGAGGTGAAGATTCGCTCTACTCTCAGGGAGGATCTCTATCTGGTCCTGTCTGGGTGGGACGAGCAGGGTCGGGCCACCTTTCATGTGTTCATCAATCCGATGGTTCAGGTCATCTGGATAGGGATTGGAGTCATGGTTTTGGGAGGAATATTCGTCTTGTTCCCCAATGCCAAGAGAGGTCCCCCGGTAGCCTTGAAAAAGCCGCGGGAAGAGGTCAGGGATGAAGCTGCTTAGGATTGTTCTTTTCTTGATTTGCTGGTCTCCGCTATTCGGGAGTCAGCCGGACCAGAGAGAGACCGTTTCCCGCATTGCCAGCAACTTGATGTGTCGTTGCGGCTGTCCTCACCTGATTGGAGTGTGTGGTGATGAGTGCGGATTGGCACCCCAGTTGATTCAGAAGATTACGGAGATGGTGGCTGCTGGCCAGCAGGAAGGCCAGGTGTATTCAGCCTTTGAAACGGAGTTCGGAGCCAGTGTTCTTGCGGTGCCCAAAGCCGAAGGATTCAATTTGCTGGCTTGGATTCTTCCTTTCGCATCGCTGTTGGCTGGAGTTGTGGTGATTTTCGTCACGGTTAGGAAACTCAGGCCGGATGAGACCCTGGATGAAATGGAAGGGAAGAGTGGGCAGATCGACGAAAAGTATCGAAAACTCTTGGAAAAGGAAGTAAACGAATAGATGATCTTGCTGTTTGCCCCCGTTTTGTTTATCGGTGCAGTGCTGTACGTGGCCTATCCGCTTCTAAATGACAGTGCGGGAGCTCGGACCCAGGAAAAGAAGGCCACAGAGCAGCAGCGGGTCGTTCAACAAAAGGAAGAAATGATTGAGATCTTGAAGGATATTGACATGGACTTTCGGATGGGAAAGCTGTCTCAGCAAGATTATCAGTCCCTCAAGCTTGATTTTGAGCAGCGGGCGGTTGAGATCTTTCAACGGCTCGAGTCACTGGAAAAAGAGAGCCAGTCCGAAAAGAAGAAATCCTGACGATGTCGGGCTCCGCTCCCCTTTTACTCCTTTCCGGTATCACCAAGAGATTCGGAGTGGTCAGGGCCGTCAGAAATGTCGACCTGAAGATTTTTCCCGGCGATTTCCTGACCCTCTTCGGTCCCAACGGGGCCGGAAAAACCACTCTACTTCGAATCATTGCTTCCCTGACTCATCCCACCGTGGGACGAATTGAATTTTCAGAAGAGAACGCGGATCAGAAGCGAGTTCGAGTGGGTTACGTGTCCCATCAAAGTCTTCTCTACAATGAGCTGACGGGA
Organism: Acidobacteriota bacterium; assembly: GCA_030624355.1. Classification (GTDB taxonomy): domain Bacteria; phylum Acidobacteriota; class UBA6911; order RPQK01; family JADFOI01; genus JAUXKG01. The sequence continues at coordinate 7,081 of JAUXKG010000065.1, read as the reverse complement.
TTTGAAAATCTCTTGTTTTACGGCAACTTATATGGCCTCGACAAGCCATTTCGTCAAGCCAGTGACATGCTGACCAAAATGGGGCTGGAAGAGGCTGGACAGCGTTTGGTGAGGGAGTATTCCCGGGGTATGAAACAGCGTCTGACCTTGGCCCGTGCCCTGTTACACGACCCTTCGCTGCTGCTACTGGACGAACCCTACACCGGATTGGACCAACATGGGAGCCGTCTGCTGACCCGCATCCTTCGGAGTGTGAAGGAGGAAGGTTCGACCGTTCTTCTGATTACACATAACCTTCGTGAAGGTCTGGAGTTGTGTTCACGAGCCGTGATTCAACACCGGGGACGACTAGTTTTTGAGGCCTCCCCGGATGAACTTGAAATGCCTCATTTCGAGAATGTGTATCTTCAGACGGTGGAGGATTGAGGTGTTGCGCCAACTCGTGTTGATCTGGGTCATTGCTGGTAAAGATCTCACGATCGAGTATCGGTCCCGACAGGCCTTCTTGACCACCCTCTTCTTCGCTCTCCTCATCCTGATCATTTTTAATTTCGCCTTCGATCCAGGGAGTCTATCCACCCGCGAGGCCTCCCCCGGCATTCTCTGGGTGGCACTGTTGTTTCCCGGTGTGATCCAACTCAACCGGTCCTTTCAGACGGAGACCGAGGAAGGCACTCTCCAGGGAATCGCGCTTTCTCCTGTGGATCGGGGAGGTGTCTTCCTCGGAAAACTGTTTGCCAACTGGACTTTTCTGGTACTGATTGATCTGTTTATCTTGCTGGCTTTTGTGATTTTCTTTAACTTTCCTTTCTCGGCTCAGTTGGCCTGGATCGCCTTTCTGATCGTTGTTGTTAATATTGGCTTTACGGCGGTGGGAACGGTCTTTGCTGCCATGGTCAGCAGTATTCGAACGCGAGAGGTTTTACTGCCGATTTTGCTCTTTCCCATCCTGATCCCTATAATCCTTGCTGCTGTCAATGCGACACAAGAGATACTCATCCGCGAGGAGACGCAATTCTTGACCCAATGGATAGAGATAGTGATTGCTTTTGATGTGATTTTTCTGGCTTCGGGATTCGTAGTATTTGACTATGTTGTCGGAGACTGACAGTTCATTATCGCACTCTGCGACGGGCTATCTCCGGGTTGCCGGATGGCTGCTGGGTCCCTTGTACCTGATGATGGTTTTGTCCCTCTATGGTACTTTCCTGTATGCCCCGACTGAGAGTGAAATGGGAGAGGTTCAGCGCATCTTCTACTTTCACGTGGGAGCTGCCTGGAATGCCTTTCTGGCTTTCTTGGTCGTGTTTTTGGCGGGTATCGTTTATCTCACGACGGGCAAGCGGAGATGGGATCACCTGGCGGCCGCTTCGGCCGAGGTGGGAGTGATTTTCACCACCATTGTCCTGTGCACCGGTCCCATTTGGGCGAAACCCGTGTGGAACACATGGTGGCCCTGGGGAGATCCACGAGTGATGACCACTCTGGTGCTGTGGCTGATCTATGTATCCTATCTGATCCTGAGAAACAGCTTGCCCGATGGAGAACAGAAGTATAGGTATTGCGCCGTATTTGGGATTATCGGTTTTCTCGATGTGCCGATTGTCTGGTTTTCCATACGTCTGTGGCGCACCATTCATCCGGTGGTGATCACGAAATCAGGAGCTCAGTTGGCACCGGAGATGTTTCAGGTGCTGATGGTCGCTGTGGCTACCTTTACTCTCTTCTATGTATTGCTGCTGATGCTGAGGATGGCGTTGCGTCTGAACAGCAGTGTGACAGACGAGTTGACCCAGCAATTGTTGGACAAGAGGATCAAACAGGCATGAATATCTATCTCTTTGCCGGTTACTTGGTAATCTGGACCATTGTTTCTCTCTATCTGCTTTATTTGCTACGAACACAGAAGCGGGTGAGTGACAAACTGCAGTCTCTTGCAGAGATGGTGCAGCGGCAGAATGATGCCGGATCCTCCTCTGATTAGCCCGCACTTCTCACATTTTCTCTACCAAGAAAAAAGGGGACAATCTACTCTGTCCACTTTTCCACAGATTTTTAGTTTGGCGAGTGCAGCAGAGGGACAGAGAAGACTGTCCCCCCCCCTTTTCTTCCTCAGGGCGGCGTTTGAGGCCCCTCGCTAAGAGACAGTGTGAGAAATGCAGCTCCCCCTTTTTTCCTAGGAATGTCCTCCTGGAAGCACTTTGACACGGGAAGACTCAGATCTTATATACATAACAGACTAAAGTTCAGGATCTTTTGCAGGTTAAGGAGGTTACTAAATGGCTAAGATTATTGGAATTGACCTGGGGACGACTAACTCGGTCGTCGCTGTAATAGAAGGCGGTGAACCGACTGTTGTCACCAATCCGGAGGGAAGTCGAATCACCCCTTCGGTCATTGCCATCACTAAGGATGGAGAGCGTCTGGTCGGTCAAGTGGCCAAACGTCAGGCCGTGACCAATCCCGAAAACACAGTGTACTCGATCAAGCGCCTGATGGGACGCAAGCATCCGGAAGTCTCTGAAGAGACAAGCATGGTTCCTTACAAGGTTATCAAGGCAGACAATGGAGATGCCTGGGTGGAAGTGGGTGATAAACAGTTTTCCCCACCGGAAATCTCGGCGATGATTCTGCAGAAGTTGAGATCTGCTGCCGAAGAGTATCTGGGTGAGAAGATCTCTCAAGCGGTGATTACTGTCCCTGCCTACTTTAACGACGCTCAGAGGCAGGCCACCAAGGATGCAGGTCGAATTGCGGGTTTAGAGGTCATGCGCCTGGTGAACGAACCCACGGCTGCTGCTCTGGCTTACGGTCTGGACAAGAAGAAAGACCAGACCATTGCAGTTTTTGATTTTGGAGGCGGGACCTTTGATGTGTCGATTCTTGAAGTTGGCGAAGGCGTGGTGGAGGTCAAGTCGACCAATGGAGATACTCAACTGGGAGGCGATGACCTCGACCAGCGAATTATCCGTTGGATTGTAGAAGAGTTTAACAAGGATCAGGGGATTGATCTTTCTCAGGACAAGATGGCTTTGCAGCGACTCAAGGAGGCGGCTGAGAAGGCCAAGATGGAGTTATCGACTACTCAGGAAACCGACATCAACCTCCCCTTTATCACAGCTGATTCCGCGGGTCCGAAGCACTTGAACATGAAGTTGAACCGATCCAAGTTTGAGCAGTTGGTGGAGGATGTCTTGCAGAGATTGCATGTCCCTTGCGAGCAGGCCCTCAAAGACGCCGGTCTGAAGCCGGAAGATGTGGATGAAGTAGTGCTGGTGGGTGGATCTACTCGTATCCCGCAGGTTCAGCAGATTGTCAAGGATTTGTTCAAGAAGGAGCCTCACAAGGGCGTTAATCCGGACGAGGTGGTTGCCGTAGGTGCTGCAGTTCAAGCAGGCGTTCTGGGGGGTGAAGTCAAGGATGTACTGCTGCTGGATGTGACCCCTCTGTCACTGGGTATTGAGACCCTGGGCGCAGTCAGTACGGTGCTGATTGAACGCAATACCACTATACCCACCAGGAAGGCTGAGGTCTTCTCTACGGCTGCCGACAGTCAGACCTCTGTTGAGATCAGTGTTTTGCAGGGAGAACGTTCCATGGCGACTGATAACAAATCACTTGGCAAGTTTCACCTTGTCGGTATTCCTGCCGCTCCTCGCGGAGTTCCCCAAATCGAAGTGACCTTTGACATCGATGCCAACGGAATCCTGAATGTCAGCGCCAAAGATCGTGGCACCGGCAAGGAACAGAAGATCACGATCACCGGATCAAGTGGCCTTTCCGATGGTGAAATCAAAGGAATGGTGGATGAGGCGGAGTCTCACGCAGAGGAGGATCGGCTCAAGAAAGGGGAGACCGAGGCGCGAAACAGAGGCGATAGCATGGTTTACAATACTGAGAAGATTCTCCAGGAGAATCGAGACAAATTGGGCGAAAGCGATATTCAGACTGTCGAAGAGGCTGTGGCAGAGACCAAGAAAGCCCTGGAAGAGGGAGGTGCCGAAAGAATCAACGAGGCCGTCGAGAAACTGGAGCAGGCATCGCATAGGCTGGCTGAAGTCATGTACCAGTCTCAGCAAGAGGACGAAGGTACCCAGCAAGCTCCGCCTGAAGAGGAGGATCAGAGCCAACAGGAGGATGAGGTTATCGATGCTGAATATGTTGAGGTAGACGAAAAGAAGTGATGTTCCATGGCGCAAAAGAATTACTATGCCACCCTCGGTATTAAGAGGAGTGAATCTCAGTCGGGCCTTCGGAAAGCTTATCGGAAGCTGGCCCGCAAGTATCATCCCGACCTGAATCCGGGAGACAAATCGGCGGAGGAGCGATTCAAGCAGATTCAAGAAGCCTACAAGGTGTTGAGCGATCCGGAAAAGCGAAAAATCTACGATCACCACGGATACTATCGTGATGGACAAGGAACTACCGGAGGTCAGGGCTTTCAAGACCCTGGTGGGTTTGCCGGATTTGATTTTGGACACAGTAGAGGGGGCGGCAGGCAGACAGGTTTTCGTGACATCTTCTCCGATCTTTTCGGTGGCAGGAAGTCCCGGACAGCGGCTCGAGCCACCAGAGGACAGGACCTCGAAGTTCAGGCCTCCATTCCTCTGATGGGTGTGGTCGAGGGGATGCAGGTCCGTATCAATGCGGCTCGACGGATTGTCTGCACTCGTTGCAAAGGGACTGGGACAACCTCCAGTACCAAGCAGGGCTCCTGTCCTCGTTGCGGCGGCAGTGGCCAAAGCCGGCAGATGCACGGAGCCATGAATTTTTCTACGCCTTGCCCACAGTGCCAGGGCCAAGGCAAAGTGCCTGTGGGGGACTGTTCTGCCTGCGGGGGGGAAGGATTTGGTCAAAAGGTTGAGATTCTCAAAGTGCGCATCCCGCCCGGCGTCAAGTCGGGCTCACGGGTACGAGTTCCCGGTAAGGGGGACGCAGGTGGGTTTGGCGGTCCGCCGGGAGATCTTTTTTTGGTGGTTGATGTTCAGTCCCACCCCTTTTTCCGGCGTGAAGGCAATGACCTATTGTGCACGGTTCCAGTAACCATTACTGAGGCCGCATTGGGTTCGGACATAGAGGTGCCCACCATTGCCGGGAAGGCCCGTTTGAAAATTCCTTCCGGGACTCAAAATGGCCAGAAATTCCGGTTGCGCGGTCAAGGCGTTCCTTCCATGAGATCGGGAGGAAACGGGGATCAGCTGGTGGAAGTGAATTTGGTTCTTCCACAGATTCAAGATGACCGTTCCAAGGAAATCTTGCGAGAGTTTGCCAAGCTGAACCCCCAGGATCCCCGGGCAAAATTGGGTTCCGACTCATAGAGAAAGAGAAGAGAGAAGATGTATATGAAAGCCATGGATGAAGGATGACCAAGAAGGAAGCCACATTTGCCATCAGTGTTGTGGCTGATATGTACGGAGTGCATCCTCAAACACTTCGATCCTACGAGAGGGCTGGACTTCTGAAGCCCTCACGCAGCAAGGGGAACACCCGCCTTTATGCAGAACGCGACTTGGAGCAACTGGATCTGATACTCACTTTGACTCGCGAGCTGGGTGTCAATCTGGCGGGGGTAGAGGTCATTCTTCACATGCGAAGCAAGATGGAAAGGATGCACGATGAAGTGGAGGAGCTGGTCGAATTCCTGCGTACGCAATTCAATCTGGACTCGGACTTCCTTCAACGACGGGTTAGAGAGGCATTGATACGAGTTCCTCCATCCAACCTAATGCCGTTTGAGAAGAGAGAATCCAAGACCTGATTCTTCTCGAAAGGGTTTTCTTACGTCTTGGACTGTGTTTCTGACTGTCTGAGCCGCTCTCGAATTCCTCTGTATAATCTTCGCAGCTTGGCCTGGTGTCGGATCTTGTCCAGTGTCTCTGCCAGTAGTAGCTCCTTAATTGTCTCCAATCCCACTTCCAGTCCAGCGAGAAGACGAGCTGTCTGAGTCGGATCGTAGGGAGTTTCAATGGAAGGCATCCCGAGTTCGGCAAAGATCCTCAGATAACGGGCAGTGGCCATGTCCGGGCAGGTAATTCGCTTCCGGCCAGCCTGGAGCTCAAAACCAAGAAAGGTATAGATGATACGAGGTTCACATTTTCGACCCGGAAGTGAGATCGTCCGGGTGGGTCTCGTCAGGACCTCTTCGGAGTATATTTCGCTGAATTGCTGGATCTGATCTTCGAGCGACATCTCACTTCGAGTTTATCAGTTACCGCCATCTGTGAACTGTTTTTCCTTAAGGTACCGTTGCCGCTTCTGAACGGAGGCGAAAACGGACAGCTTTGCTATGATTGACTGAGTTCTATACCACATGGTAGTTTTAGCCCGGTTCCAGGATTGGCAGTGGGTAATCGGATGGTGTAAGGGAGGATTCAATGTCCCAAGAGTCTCTGGGAATGATTGAGACGCGCGGTTTTGTGGGTTCCATCGAGGCCGCCGATGCCATGGTCAAGACAGCGAATGTGGCGTTAATCGGCCAGGAATACATAGGCGGTGGTTACGTGACGGTTTTCATCCGGGGTGATGTGGGTGCGGTCAAAGCGGCTACTGACGCCGGTGCCACCGCAGCCCGCCGAGTGGGAGAACTTGTCAGTGTTCACGTAATTCCCAGTCCCCACCAAGAGGTCGAAAAGATTCTTCCGCATGTGACCACGTCTACCGGCAAGACAAAGAAATAGTGTCAGTGGATTGTGCTTGAAGACAAAGACCTAGTCTCAATCCAGCAGGTGCGCACTCTGGTGGAGAAAGCCCACCAGGCCCTACTCGCCTTCAAGAACTTTTCTCAGCAACAGGTCGATCAGATTGTGACGGACATGGCCAAGGCGGCCGAGAGTAATGCTCGCCGGCTGGCTGAAATGGCCGTTGAAGAGACCGGCTACGGCAAGGTGGAGGACAAGACCATCAAGAACCTGTTCTCTGCCGTTGATGTATATCGATACATCAAGGATCTCAAGACCTGTGATGTTGTCGCTGAAAACAAGAAGAAAAGAGTCATTGATATTGCCGTGCCGGCAGGTGTGATTGCTGTCATCACTCCCACCACGAACCCAACCTCGACAGCTATTTTCAAGATTCTATGTGC
>JAUXKG010000212.1 GCA_030624355.1 Acidobacteriota bacterium | reverse complement strand
GTGGAAAACGGCCTTTCGGTCGAAGAAACGATTTATCGGTTGAACAATACCCTGATCAAAGATACCCCTCTGGATAAATTCTCCTCTCTCTTGTATGGGATCTTGGATTTTGAGACGAGAGAATTCACTTATGTCAATGCGGGCCATCCTCCGCCACTGCTGTATGACAGCACTATCCCGGATGTTAGGAGTCTGGGATTGGTTGGAGGCCCACCTATCGGAATTCAGGAAAACCTCCGGATCATCCCGGCCCGGCAGAAGCTACGTTCCGGACAAGCCATGATCCTCTTTACCGATGGAATCCCGGAGGCCAGGAGTCAGTCAGGTGAATTCTTTGGTGAGGAGGGCTTGAGATCAGTAGTTGCCGAACACACGACTGGACCTGCACAGACTCTGATGGAGCAGATTCATGGCGCTGTACAGGATTTTGCACAGGGCCAGCCTCTGGCCGATGACCTGACGCTGATTGTCATCAAGGCTGACGGCAGGGGCAGCAGTCTGTCAGATAGAGAAGGGTGAGGAGTGTTTTCTCACCGGTTGACCTCCAAGCTCGAAAAGAATCGTCTCACTCTTCTTCTGGAGCAGAAAAAGCAACGGGGAACCGCCATCCTGGACCTCACCGGATCAAATCCTACCCAGGCGAATTTGGCCTACCCTGAAGACATTCTGAGTTCTTTAACCGACTGCCGGTCCATGCTCTACCATCCTTCCGCCAAAGGGCTGATGGAAGCTCGTACTGCCGTGGCGCGATACTACTGCGAAAGAGGCCAAGGCGAGATTGATCCCGAGGATATCGTATTGACCGCCAGTACTAGCGAAGCCTATGCCTTCCTCTTCAAACTGCTGGCGGATCCACACCAAAACATTCTGGCTCCTCAACCCAGTTACCCCCTGCTTGACTTTCTGGCAGCAGGCGAGGCGATCGATGTTGTACGCTACCCTTTGATCTACCACGACCGCTGGCAGCTTCACATTACCGAGATCACCGACCACATCACATCTCAGACCCGGGCCCTGGTAGCTGTCACTCCCAACAATCCTACTGGCTCTTTTCTCAAAGTCTCCGAGTGGAACTCCCTCAAAGAGACCTGCTCCCGCCACAAGCTCCCGCTGATCTGCGACGAAGTATTTTTCGACTATCCGCTGGATGAAACGATCTCCCGGTTTGACCCCATCGCCGAGCAGGATGTTCTGACTTTTGTCCTGAGCGGTCTCTCGAAAGTGGTTGGCCTGCCTCAAATGAAGATGGGTTGGATCGTGATCAGGGGGCCGAAAGAGCAGAGGCGGTTGGCCCGGGAGCGTTTGGAAATCATCTCCGATACCTTTCTCTCAGTAAACACCCCCGTCCAGCATGCTTCACCCAAATTACTGCAGATCCGCGTATCCATCCAAGAGCAGATCCGGCTACGCATCCAACGTAACCTAACTCTTCTAGAAGATTTATTTTCCGCATCCTCACTCGAGAGTCTGCCCGTAGAAGGAGGATGGTATGTCGTCGTACGTGTTCCCGACACCCGCTCTGAAGAAGCATGGGCCTTACACTTGCTGGCCGACTACAACACCAGCGTCCACCCTGGATATTTCTATGATTTTTACCAAGAACCCTTCCTCGTGCTGAGCCTTCTCACCCCTGAGAAACTCTTTAAAGAAGGGATTGGTCGTCTGCTGGAAGCTGCCGGTTGATCGGATTGAACCAGCACAAATAAGACAGACTGGGGAGAAGGATACCGACTGATCGCCAAGACATCAGCCTGACCGCTTCGGTCATACGGAGCCCACTTTCACGGGGGGCTAGCCGGCTATCGGAGCTCCCGCGCCATCCAGGTCCTCCAGGATCTCCTCCCATTTTCCGGAAGTCCTGAGCAGCATATCCACAACCTCACGCACGGCCCCATCCCCTCCTTTAGCCCGAGTGACGTAGTGAACACAGTACTTGACGGGCTCAATAGCATTAGAGGGAGCCGCCGAAAAACCGACACGTTTCAGCACTGCAATATCGGGAAGATCGTCACCGATATAAACCACTTCGGAAGCTTCCAATCCCTCGTTTGCCAATATTTGCTCAAAATCCTTGACCTTGTCTTTGGAACCCTGGACCACAATGGTGACCCCGAGTTCCTTTGCCCGGATCTCTACTTCCCGGCTTTTGCGACCGCTCAAAAACCCAACCGCCCATCCGACTCTCTGAGCCAGTCTGATTGCCAATCCATCATAGATGGAGAAGAACTTGATCTCCTCGCCCGTGGGCAGCAGACCCACCCGTCCATCAGTGAGGACTCCATCCACATCCAACAGAATCAGACGAATGTTTTGAAGATTGCCGGCAACCTGACTTGGAAGGTGCATAGTTAAAACATCTCCGTTCCCCAAAGATCATGAAGGTGAACAACTCCGATGACTCTGTTCACATCATCGACCACCATCAACGAGGTGATCGACCGCTGCTCCATCAGGTTCAGGGCACTGGTCGCCAATGTATCCTGTTTGATGGTCACGGGATCAGAGGTCATGCATTGCCCCGCCGTTCGTTCCAGAGCTTTTCCCCGTTCACGCTGGAGCAGCCGTCTCAAGTCACCATCAGAAATCACTCCTACCAACCGATCCTCTTGTTCGACCACGCTGGTCATTCCCAATCCCTTGTGCGACATTTCGTAAACGACTTCCTCCATCGGGGCATTCACTGTGACCTTTGGAAGCTGGTCGCCGCCATGCATCAACTCCCCGACCCGTGCCAGCTTTTTGCCCAACTTTCCACCCGGATGCAAGCGGGCAAAATCTTCCAGACGAAACCCTTTCTTTTCGGACAAAGCCATGGCCAGAGCGTCTCCCAGAGCCAGCGCTGCTGTCGTGGAGGTGGTGGGGACCAAACCCATAGGACAAGCTTCCTGATCGACTCCTACATCCAGCACCAGATCCGAATTTCGGGCCAGCATCGACTCGAGGTTGCCCACCATCGAAATCAGAGGAATCCCCAGCCGTTTGACCATCTCCAGCAGTCTGACCAGTTCGGCCGTCTCGCCGCTATTGGAAAGGGCCAGTACAACATCTCCGGGAGCCATCATTCCCAGATCACCGTGAACCGCCTCTGCCGGATGAAGAAAGAGAGACGGTGTGCCGCTACTGGCCAGTGTGGCAGCCACTTTTCTGCAGACTATTCCAGACTTGCCCATGCCGGTTGTGACAACCCGACCCTGACAACCAGCCAACAGCTCCACAGCACGATCGAAGGACTCATCCAACCGGGGGATCAGATTCAAAATCGCCTCGGCTTCCATCTTCAAAACTTTACGCGCCGTGTCGCGAAACCTCTCGACAGGCTCCAAAGATGCAGCAGAACTCTCAGTTGGCTGATTAGTCATCGCAAACTTCCGATCCGGAGATTTCCAATCCTGGCTTGACCAGTCTGTCTATTCTCTGCAAGTCGCTCAAGATACCCTTCAGGAGATCAATTGGCAAGGCACTGGTACCATCGCTGAGAGCCTTTTCCGGCTGATCGTGCACCTCCACAAAAATGCCATCGATCCCGACGGCGACCGCTGCTCTGGCCAGGTGAGGAATGAACTCCGACTGTCCGCCACTCCACCCACCGGAACCGCCCGGCAGCTGTACGCTGTGGGCGGCATCGAAAACCACGGGGACACCCAGGGACCGAATAATCGGCAGGGATTTAAAATCGACCACCAGATTATTGTAACCGAAAGAAGTTCCCCGTTCCGTCACAAGAACCTGAGCAGGTCCGTCGACCTGCTGCACCTTCTCCACTACATGCTTGACATCCCATGGCGCCAAGAACTGTCCCTTCTTGATGTTGAGAATCTTGCCGGTGGCAGCAGCTGCCAAGATCAGGTCGGTCTGGCGGGAAAGAAAAGCGGGAATCTGCAGAACATCCAGGACCTCAGCAGCTCGATTCACCTCCTCTACTGAATGTACGTCTGAAAGAACGGGGATGTCCAAATCTTCACGGACTCGCTTCAGGATTTTCAAACCGTCCTCCAATCCCGGCCCTCGATAAGACCGAATAGAGGTTCGATTAGCTTTGTCGTAAGAGGCCTTGAAGATGAAGTGAACTTCCAGATCAGACGCAATCTGCTTCAGCTGGATCGCCATCTCCAGACAATGCTGTTCACTTTCGATGACACAGGGACCCGCAATCAAAAAGAAAGGATTCCTGCCACCCAACTGCCAACCGCGGAGGGAAACAATCTTGTTCGCTGCCATCGTGATCAATGAGAAGAAAAGAGGGGAATTGTCCCTAGTTCACTTCTGTCATTCGAACTTCCTTGGCTTTGACGGTGACATCCTGGCCTGTTCTGCGGGCCTTGTGCTCCAAGGCAGCGCCTATGAAACTCACAAAGATTGGATGGGGTCGCAGTGGCTTAGATTTGAATTCTGGATGAAACTGAGAGGCCAGAAACCAGGGATGCTCCGGCAATTCCACGATTTCCACAAAATTCTTGTCGGGTGAGTTACCGACAACCTTCAAACCGTAACTGGTGAGAATTTCCTCGTATTCACGATTGAACTCATAGCGGTGACGGTGGCGCTCGGAAATTTCACGTTCTCCATAGATCTTATAGGCCAGAGAGTCTTCCTCCAAAATGCAGGGATAGGCTCCTAACCGCATGGTACCGCCCATGTCCTCGACTCCCAGCAATTCACGCAGCTTGTAAATCACACGATGGGAACTTGCAGAATCGAACTCAGAACTGTTGGCCTCCAGGGAACAGACATTGCGGGCAAATTCGATGACCGCACATTGCATTCCCAAGCAGATCCCAAAAAAAGGAACTTTTGCAGTCCGAGCATACTGTGTCGCTCGGATCATTCCTTCAATGCCCCGCTGGCCGAAGCCACCCGGCACCAAAATACCGTCCAAATGCTCCAGTTTTTGCTCCCACTCCTCTCCTACCAACCCTTCCGACTCGACCCAGGTTAGTCTGACGTCAACCTGGTAGGGATACCCTCCGTGCCTGAGAGCCTCGTTGAGACTCTTGTAGGAATCCTCATACTCAATATACTTTCCTACAATCCCGATAGTCACCTCGTCGGCCGGACTCCGAATCACCTGAGCCAAGTTCTCCCATTGTGATAAATCACAGTCACTTTCCGACAACTCGAGCAGCTTGACGATAATGGCATCCAGATGTTCCTCGTGCAATACAACGGGAACCTGATAGATGTTCTCGACGTCCTTTGCCGTCACGACCGCTTCGGGAGCAAGATTACAAAAGAGTGCAATCTTGTTCTTGATTTCCTGACCCAACAGACGATCCGTCCGGCACAGAAGAATAT
>JAUXKG010000315.1 GCA_030624355.1 Acidobacteriota bacterium | reverse complement strand
TCACCGTAAATTCTTTGAGTCCCGGTCTGCTGGACAGTGAAGCCACCATGCAACAGACGTCTTCCGACTACCTGGATCAGGCCAGCTTGCGCCGCTGTCTGAAGAGACACGAGTTTCCCCAGGACGTGGTAGGAACCGTGCTCTACCTCTGCTCCCCGCTGGCGGATTTTGTGACCGGACAGAACATCATTGTAGATGGAGGGGTGGCCTTCAGTTGAATCGGAGATCATGAGTTCAGACATTGACGCCATCTCCTCAGGTTCCCCGGCAGTTTTTCAACAACAAGTCGAAAATGAAGCCAAAAAAATCCGGCGGGACGCACAACTGAATCTGTGGCTCTCAATCGTCTCTCCCTTCAGCCTGCTCCTGGTGTGGGAGCTTAGTTCGCGGGGCGGTCTGCTGGACATTCGCTTTTTCCCACCCCCCACTGCCATTTTGTCCACTTTTTGGGAAATGATCCTCTCGGGAGAACTCCTGAAGAATACCGGGATCAGTGTCTTGCGCTTCGCAGGAGGGTTTATGCTGGGCTTCATCCCAGCCGTCACGGTGGGCCTGATCATGGGTCTCTCGCCCCTGATACGAACGATTCTCAACCCCATTGTCGGAGCCTTGCTGCCCATTCCCAAATTGGCTCTGCTGCCACTGATCATGCTTCTCTTCGGTATTGGTGAACTCTCCAAGATTGTGACCATCGCCAGCGGTGTCTTCTTCTTCGTTCTGCTCGATACGGTGGCCGGAGTAGTGAACATCGACAAGATCTATCTGGAGGTGGCGCAGAGTTTTGGCGCCAGTCGGTTGGCCTTCTTCCGAACCGTGGCCTTCCCCGGGGCTCTGCCGCTGATCTTTAACGGAATAAAGCTGGGGCAGGGGGTCGGGTTGCTGCTGATTGTGGCCGCCGAAATGATCGGGGCGGAAAGCGGCCTCGGCTACCTGATCTGGGCCGGGTTTAAGACCTTTGCCCTGGAACGCATGTACGTGGGGCTGATCATGCTGGCCTTTCTGGGTTACGTGTCCACCATCCTGTTGGGCCAGTTGGAGAGGTTCGTTGTTCCATGGAAACATTGAACAGAGAAGCGGGCAATATCAAGATTCGGGTCCAGAACCTGAGAAAGGTTTTTCATTCCAGGTTTCGCAGCCCACTGCTGGCTCTGGACGATGTTTCTTTCGACGTCGGTGAAGGAGAGTTTTGCTGCATCGTGGGTCCCAGCGGCTGCGGGAAGAGCACTATACTGCGAATTGTTGCAGGTCTGGCCACACCCACCAGTGGACAGGTCGACATCAGCGACAACGGAGGCGGAAAGATGTTGAGTGCCATGGTGTTTCAGGAGACCTCTATCTTTCCCTGGATGAATGTCTGGAAGAACGTAGCCTATGGCCTGCAGGTTCGCGGGGAATCATCCTCCACCATTGAAAAACAGGTGAATTATTTCCTGGAAGTGACCGGTCTTTCCAGGTTCAGGGACAGTTTCCCACACCAGCTCTCGGGAGGAATGAAGCAGCGGGTGAGTGTTGCCAGAGCCTTCGCCGCTGATCCTGAGGTCATGCTCATGGATGAACCCTTCGGGTCACTGGATGAACAAAACAAGTACGTCTTGCAGGAAGAGCTGCTCAGTATCTGGAAGGAGAACCGGAAGACGGTGGTTTTCATCACCCACAGCATCGATGAAGCGATCAAGCTGGGCGACGTCATCCTGGTCATGAGCCGCCAGCCCGGTAATATCAAGGAGAGCCTCGAGGTCAGGATCCCCCGCCAGGATCGGAACGTCGAAAATCTGCGAAGCCATCCCGAGTTCCAGCAGCTCTTCGGCCAGATTTGGAATTCCCTTAAAGAAGAAGGGGTCAGAGTGTAGGACTGCAGTGCAGCAGCCAGTTTTGAAAAAGGGGACAGAGTAAACTGTCCCCTTTTTTCTTGTCAGAAACGCGGGCTAATTGCTGCCGCTCAGTTCTTCGGCGGACAGGACGATGAACTTGCCGCCAGCTTCCTCCTCCAAGCGGATCAGTTCCTCTCGGGGAGGCATCTGGATGGTAGCCCCGTTGGCAGTCATCTCTTGCGCCAGAAGTTCACGCACATAAGGGTCCTCATCCTTGAAGGAGAGCTGGCTGTTGGTGCGAGATTTCAGTCCCTCGGCTCCAATCGGGTACGACTCGTTACCGGGAGGACTTCCCAATCGAATGAAGCGGGCCGGCTCCTTCCCGTTGTTAAAGTGCTGGTGATACCAGTAGGTGGGCGGGACGAAAAGGACTCCTGATTCCCAATTGGTGCGGTGGACCTGATCCCCTTTCCCATCCTTCCAGGGAGTGTCTCCGATTGCGCTGGGCCACAGCAGAGAGTACCCGGTTCCGCTCAACAGCACGATGGTGGCCCCGGCGTTGTGGTAGTGGGCCCGCTCGTAGGTGCCTACCGGAAACTGTTCTACGTGAGAGCCGATGCTGCTACTGGACATGTTGAGGTGGCGATCCACGTCTTTGTATCCCTGGCCGGCGTTGAAGAGCCGCATGGTCCAGACATTGCGAACCAGATTGACGATCGACAGCGAGTGGTGATTGGTGTTGGGCCCGTAGTTCACGCTGTTTTCCGGATCAAAATAGTCGGGTTGGCTGGCATAGCGTTCCTGAAAGTCGAAGGGGTTGTTAAAGACAAAGTCCCTGTTCCGATAAATGTCCAGGATCAACGGCAGGGCCGTCTCGGCGGCCAGTCGGGCCGGCTCGCTCCCCTTGTTGAAATGCTGGTGGTAGGCATTCAGGGGAGGGGCAAACAGGGTTCCCTTTCTCCAGTGAATGATCGCCTTCTTGTCGGGGGCCGACTCGCGCCAGATGTGAGTCTCTCCTTCGCCCGTCAGGATCAGAACGTTTTCATCGTACATGTGCCGGATGGGCTTGGTGGCTGCACCTGGTGCGATTTCCATCACCCAGTTGTCCACAGCTCCTCCGGTTCCCTCCAGATTGACATAAGCACCCGAGACGCCCTTCCCATGGCGCTTCCAGGGCTTGACGTCCAGCGTATACGTGTTGGCCGCCCAACCGGTGTAAACGGGAAGTCCCTCTGTTCCCAAAAACCGCTCGTAGGCGGTTTGTTCTCCCAGGCTCTGGTATTCACTCTCCGGGCGAAAACGGTAGCCTTCTGCACCCTCCTGTGCCCAGACGCCTCCCCACAAAAGGAGCGTGGGTACCAGGAAGAGCGACAAAATCTTCCACTTAAGATGTCTTCTGTTTTTCATGTCGGTGTCCCCTCTGACGTTCATTTTTAGACCGCTGTTGACTATCAATCATAGCGTCTCAAGAGCTCTGGGACAATACTTATCCAAGCAGGGGTGAAAGCCGCAGGCTGGCGGGACCCATCGAACCAAAAGAAAAGGGGCCGGAGAGCCGGCCCCCAAGAAGGGAAGCGACTCTCTGGCCCCTGTGTTCAGCCGTCTGAACCGAACGATCTACTGACGAAGCTCCTCGGCGGACAGGACGATAAACTTCCCACCAGCCTCCTTTTCCAGTCTAATGAGCTCCTCCCTGGGAGGCATGGCCATCTTGGCACCTGTGGCAGCCAGCTCTTTTTCAAAGATCTCACGCACCATGGGGGATTCATCCTTGAACTGAATCTGGGTGTTGTCGCCGGTGGTCAAGCCCTCGGCCGTGACCGGGAAGCTCTCGTTTCCGGGAGGACCTCCCAGACGGATGAAGCGGGCCGGATCCTTCCCATTGTTGAAGTGCTGGTGGTACCACTGGGTGGGGGGCACGAAAAGCACTCCCGGTTCCCAGGGGGTACGGTGGACCTGGTCGGCCTTTCCGTCGGCCCAGGGATTCTCTCCGATCTCGTAATCCCACAGCAGGCTGTAACCGGTTCCGGTCAGCAAAACGATGGTAGCTCCTGCATTGTGACGGTGGGCACGCTCGTAGGTTCCCACCGGGAACTGCTCTACGTGAGAGGGCATACTGCTTCCCGACATGTTGAAGTGCCGATCGATATCCCTGTATCCCTGGCCGGCGTTGAAGAGTCTCAGGGTCCAGGCATTGCGAACCACGTTGACCATCGAAAGGGAGTGGTGGTCGGTAGTGGGACCGTAGTCCACTCTGTTTTCCGGATCGAAGTAGTCTGGT
>JAUXKG010000302.1 GCA_030624355.1 Acidobacteriota bacterium | reverse complement strand
CCTGACCACCTGACAACTGACAGGAGATACGACAATAATCCGTGTGAATCCGTGGCGCCTGCAGCACTTCGTCACGCCGCCTTCATCTGAGCGAAGTGAAGAAAACCCATGCATAATCCGGGCTTGTAGCTCCTGAACAATCTAGATGTCTAACTAGTTCACTAACAATGCAAGGTTCCTGCCCGCCTATAATGCACTGTCCTTTTAGCAGTGATTGAGAAGACATTCAAGGTTCTGAGACTCCAGCACAAATTGCCTATTCATGAGTCCTGCCCCCTGCAAAATACCACTTGAAGGAGCCAGAGACAATGAAAGCTGGTCTGGCAATTCTCTCTTTGGCCTGAATCGCACTCAGGAGGTCGAGGGTTCGAATCCCTTCGTCTCCACCCACACCCTTCCCATTTTGCGATCTTGACACCTTCAAACCTCTTCGCTCGCACGGAAGACCCTGTGGACAACAGTCAGGTGGCTCAAAACGATGCCGTAACAGAGCAGTAACAAAAAGGAAAAAAGGTAGTTGTAGATAAACGGCGGGAAGGGATTGTAGAGATAAACCGTATAGGTTATGGCTGTGATCAGAAAGAGCAAAAAATGGAAGACCCGGGCCCAGCTTGTCCTGAGAAAATCAACGTCCAAGAGGAAGGGTAGAACCAATATTGAGTAGTAGTATCTGGTGGCGGTAAACAACAGAAAAAAGGTTACGACAAGGAAAAGAATCGAGGCATTCGGGTCATTCAATCTGTTCATCACCAGAATCAATAGGCCCAGAATGACCAGCACGCAGAGCAGATAAATAAAACGAACCTCCTGAAATTCAAGGGTCTTCTGCAAGTAGGGGACAACCCCGTCCGCTAGAGTCATTTCCCCGTGGAACATAAACAAATGCTTGAACCCGATTCTGAATCCCGAGGAATTCTGATTGTGCAGTCGCATGTTTTCGCCAAACTCTACCCAGCCGCTGACACCCCGACCGCTGGCAAGGCTCAATAGAAAACAAACAGCGACGGTGATCGCCAAAGCCAAGAAAAAATTCCTGTATTTTTTGTCCAGCTGTCGTCTTTGGATGAAATCAAAGAGAGCCTTGATTCCCAGGCCGCTGGCAAAGAGTATGGGGAATATCCTGACCATGGATGCCAGCCCGACGAAGACGCCTGCAAGCTTGTGCCGTTTGGACTTCATGCAACAGACTGCCAACATCAGATAGGCAATGTAGTCAAACCTCAGCAACGACCCGCCCATGTGTTCAAATCGGTTGGGGAAGCTGGTGCAAAAGAAAATGAATGCCAACAGACCGAGTTGAAGACCAAAGGTTTTCGAAACCACCAGAAAGGCTGCCAGAATCAGGCCAATATCGAGCATGGCCAGGAGTAAAAGGTTTCCCCGAGTCAACTCGAAGGGCTTCAATAACGAGGCAATTAGAAAGGTATAGAAGGGAGTCCCATTGTATCCCTTATCGGAGAATATCCTTCGCCATCGACCGGCTGGGTTCAGGCTATTGAAAAGGCGCAGATCTTCAATGAACTCTTTCCGTCGCTGGTCGGAGAAAAGTTCGTTACAATCACTCTCGCTCAACACTTCTTTCCTGGTAGTTCTCTTGAGGTTGGACAAGTCACGGATTTGGCTGACTTCCTGGTAAACCTGCTCCGCCTCGGCGTCCAGAACAATCGTGCACTCATACAGCTTTGAGTAACCCAACTCGCCGAAGTACTCTGCACTCATTACCGTATGATAGAGGTCCCAGCTATGCAGATACCTGCCCTGTGGCCGGGAGAAGTAGAAGTAATTGAGTCCTGCGAGGAGGGCAACAGCCAAAAGCGCCGCGGTGATCAGGCGGTACTGGCTGTCAACCAGTCTGTCCAACCTCTGCCTGTCTTGGACCCAGCCGTACATCACGGATGCACCCAAGCCACAGACCAGAAAAGCAGATAAAAGCAGTTGCAGGCAGAAGTCCAAAGAATTGGTCACGCGTATATTAAAGTACTACATGATCCATAGCATTACCCTTCAGACCGGCTGTCGATCAGACCAACTACCCCCCTGCCCTCCTCGGCATCTGACCAAGAGGCTGCCCTCAGTTTCCATGACTCGCTCCAGTTCGAACCGGACGGCACAGAAGCAGAAAAGGGGCAGAGTAGACTGTCCTTTTTGATCCTCAAGACTGCCTGCTGGCTGTGCCCGTTTAAGAAACGTTCCTTTTGCGAATATGTTAGTCTACTTCAGAGGTTCTGGCCCTAAATGAAGGATAATATGGCTCAAAGCAACTGGTTTTTGGAGGGCTACCTCGACAAAGACAAGCAGCTGAGACGCTGGCTGATCCGGCCTTTGCCCTATCACATCGGCAGAAACCCGGACATGGATTTGTGTCTCTCCTTTAACAGCGTATCCGGTCAACATGCCCAGCTTTATCTAAAGGGGAATTCCCTCTGGATACATGATCTAAACAGCACCAACGGAACGTTTCTCAACCGCAACAGGATCGACGATGATGTCGGCCTGCAGGACGGCGACACCCTTCATTTTTCGGAAATTGAGTTCCGAGTGGGTCGCCTGGAAGTTGACTTGATGCAGTCTAGCGGCACCCTTTACAGCAACCTCTCGGCGTCCAATCTGCCTGAGCAATCGATTTTGAAAGTGCGGGAATTTCAGCACATGCTGCTGCAACAAAAGGTTACCTCCTACTTTCAACCCATTGTCCGACTGGAGGCAAAGGAGAGGATAGGATATGAGGTCCTGGGTCGCGGCAATCAGGATGGACTCACCTCCCAGCCTTCTGAACTGTTTCGAATCGCCTCCACTATGGGAGTGTCTGAGGAACTCAGCCGGCTCTTTCGGATGCGCGGATTCGAGGACGCCAGAAAATTAGAGGGAAAGCCCGTCATCTTCCTGAACTGCCACCCCTCCGAACTGGATTCGGAGAAGATGATGACTTCGTTGGCGAAACTCCGTTCCCAGCAGCGCGACATGTCGATGGTTTTGGAAATCCACGAAACTGCGGTGGCCGATCTCGAAAAGATGCGAAGTCTGCGTGACCAACTGGCCGATCTTAACATCGGGTTCGCCTATGACGATTTCGGCGCTGGACAGGCTCGCTTGGTGGAGCTAGTGGAGGTTCCTCCTGACTATTTGAAGTTTGACGTCACCCTGGTCCAGGGTATTCATGAGTTCCCTTCTGCCAAGCAAAAACTGGTGGAATCGCTGGTCCGGATGGCAACCGACATCGGAGCCCCCTGTCTGGCAGAAGGCGTGGAAGTGGAGCAGGAGCACACCGTTTGCCTGCAGATGGGTTTCGAACTGGGCCAGGGCTACCTGTATGGCAAACCGGCCCCGGTGGAAAACTGGATCGACTAGGAGCCTGTCCTAGCCCCACAACTCACGATAAGGTAGGGCATTCAGTCTGGGCTGGGCCACTTATCCTGCTTCCCGACCTCACCCCAACCCGTTATAGTTACAGCAAATATTCTCCATATAAAGGGGCAAGGAATGGCTGACCCCACAGGTGAAGGTTTGAAGGTTGGGTTTCATGGCAGCATAAGGCTTGAGGTCAAACCGGATGCCGGGCTTCTCGCCTATCGTGGTTTAGATGAGGTGTTGGGTTTATTCGACGGAGGTTGATATGAGAAATGTCGGCTTATTGGGTGTTTTTCTCGATTCAATTTCCCGTCGGGATCGGACAGGATTTGTAAACAGAGATGAACCGATGAATGACTCCACGGCTTGGCAAGTCAATTGCCGATCACACAGGGCGAGGTTCTGGGCAGCCTGGTTGATGGTTGGCTTTTTCATGTCAGCTTACTCCTGCAAGGCAACAGACCCGGATGAGGAAGGGCAACGAGAGTCTGCCATCACAGGAACCATTCGCACCTCCGACGGCAGTCCACAGCATGGGATTCTGGTGAGTGCCACAGGAGAGGGTCAGAAAGACACGACCTCTGTCTTCTCTGACGATCAGGGCGTCTATGCGTTTCCTCCCCTGCCCTTGGGATCTTATCGAGTTTTTGTCGGCACCCCGTGGTCGGAGAGGGTGACCCTCACGTCCTCGGGTACCACCCAAGACTTTACCGTCGAGCTGGGACCCGGCTTCATGAATCAAACCACGGGAGCCAGCTGGTTCAATCTGCTGCCTGGTACCTCGGCCGACAAGACGCGGTTGAAGGACAGCTGCGGCACTTGCCACAGTATTTGGCGTTTAAT
>JAUXKG010000239.1 GCA_030624355.1 Acidobacteriota bacterium | reverse complement strand
CTTCAACCAACCGCGAACCGCTGCGCTGTCCACCTACCGGGATCGAAATCAGCACCGCCGTAGCGATAAGAACAATGACCCTCCTTAGCACGATGATCCTCCTGGACAGAGAGGTCCTAAAGATAGAAAAAGTCTAAGACCTGAGAGAAGAGAAGGCAATGCCCAGGGCTGGAGAGACTCCCGGTACACTGTTTCTCGAGGGAGGCGGACCCCACGATGATCGGGTTGCCGGTTGACAGAACAACTTTTGTCTCATAATTTAAGAGATGGTTTCAACAGGAGAAGCAGTTCGCTGTGACCGAGTGGCCGCATCAACTGCCAGGTCAAGATTTCACGAGGTGGCCATGGCTGCAGAGAAGCAAACAGTGGAAGTCGGGTTGGTCGTCAACGGCCAGGAGATACACCGAAGTGTGAATCCCAAGATGTCCCTCATGCGGTTCTTGAGGGATGACTTGGAACTGACGGGTACCAAGGACGGGTGCACGACGGGGGATTGTGGTACCTGCGTGGTACTGGTGGATGGAAAGCCGGTCGATTCCAGTCTGTACCTCATGCGGCGGGCGGAAGGAACTCGAGTGGAGACCATCGAAGGATTGGCTTCTCCCGAGGGGCGTCTGCATCCGCTGCAGGCTGCTTTTATAGAGTGCGGCGGCGTGCAATGTGGCTTCTGTACGCCCGGAATGCTGATGGCGGCCAAGGCCCTGCTGGATGAGCATCCTTCGCCGACCGAGGACCAGATCCGCGCGGGGCTCAAGGATGTCATCTGCCGCTGTACTGGCTATATGCAGATTTTTGAAGCCTTGGAACAGGCGTCCGAGTGGATCTCCGATCCGGCGAAGTTTGCTGACTGGAAACCTCGATCCGGTCCTATGGGGGTGTCGGCCGCCCTGGTGGATGGGGAAGAGGCCGTCACCGGTCGACTGGTGTACGCCGATGACATGACAGAGGAGGGGATGCTCTACGGACAAGTGGTCTGGAGCCAGCATCCCTACGCCAGGATTGAGAAGCTGGAGATCGCCAAAGCGGAGCGAGCCGACGGGGTGGTGCGGGTCGTGACCGCCCGCGATGTGCCGGGACTGAACGCCCATGGGAGAACCACGCCTGATCAACCCGTGTTCTGCTCGGACTATGTCAGGTACACGGGTGACATAGTAGCCCTGGTGCTGGCCGAAAGCCGGGATCAGGCGGTGGCCGGCGC
This sequence comes from Acidobacteriota bacterium, assembly GCA_030624355.1. Taxonomy (GTDB): domain Bacteria; phylum Acidobacteriota; class UBA6911; order RPQK01; family JADFOI01; genus JAUXKG01. The sequence goes on along the minus strand of JAUXKG010000239.1, from coordinate 3,719 downwards.
CAAGCTGGTGGAAGTGACCTATCAGGAGTTGGACGGGCTCTTCTCGCCGGAACAGGCCTTGAGTGAAGGTGCCACCCAATTGCACCCCACCGGAAATATTTGCAAACAGCTAGTGCATACCTTGGGTGATGTGGATTCGGCCCTGCAGTCGGCAGCCCATCTGGTAGAGGGGCATTTCGAAACTCAACGGGTGGACCATGCATATCTGGAGCCGATGGTAGCCCTGGCCAGGGTGACCGATGACGGTGGAGTGATCCTTCACGTACCCACCCAGGCTCCCTTCGAAACCCGGGAACAGTTGGTGAAGGTTTTGGATCTTCCTCGCGACAAGGTGCGAGTCATCAGTCCGCCCGTGGGAGGTGCCTTTGGAGGCAAGCTCGAAATCAGCATAGAGGCGGTGGCCGTCATAGCAGCCCTGTGCACTCGCAGGCCGGTCAAGATTACCCTCACCCGGGAAGAAACGCTGCACACGGCCGTCAAACGACACCCTTACAAGATGGACTATCGGGTGGGCATGGATGAGGAAGGCCGCTTGCTGGGAGTGGATGCCAAGCTGGTCGCCGATGCCGGTCCCTACACCGGCAACAGTCCGCGGGTGATCGATCAGGCCTGTATCTTCTCCTGTGGACCCTACAGAGTCCCCAACCTGCGGGTGGAAGGAGTCTCGGTCCTGACCAACAATGCCAACTGTGGTGCCTTTCGCGGTTACGGTATTAATCAGGCAGCGGTGGCTATGGAACAGCTCATGGACGAGCTGGCTCTCAAGCTGGGGATGGACCCCTTCGAGATTCGCAAAATCAACATGCTGGTGGTGGGTGATGAGACGATCACCGGTCAATTCCTGCCCAGCAGCGTGGGAGCCATCGCTACACTGGAGGCCTGCCAGAAGGCTCTGGAAGAGGAGTGGCCCCAATACCGGAAGAGGGAGCGCAAAGGATATCGCATCGGTTACGGCATCGCCAGCGGCTACAAGAACGTGGGAGCCGGAAAGGGCAAGGTGGATGACGCCGGGGCTTCCTTCAAGCTGCAGCCCGATGGGCGGGTGCAGTTGGTGGTCTCCGTTATCGACATGGGGCAGGCCATACGAACCACCATGGTTCAGTTTGCTTGCAAGAGCACCGGACTCGATCCCGGCTGTTTTGATCTGGTTACCGGTGATACGGCTCTGACCCATCCCCACCGCTCAGCTTCCGGTCAGCGCCAGACTTTGATCGCCGGCAACGCGGTGGTGATGGCGGGGAAACTTTTCAAGGAGAAGCTCCTCAATGCGGTGGCACAGTGGACTGAAAATCCTGCCGAGCAACTGGTTCTGGAGGGAGACGTGATTCGTGCCGATTGGTCCCAGTACCGCCAAGAAGAGACCATCATGAGTTTGAGCGAGGCGGCCGATAGGGCGGCCAAGGAAGGAACGGTCCTGGAATCGGAGGCGGTGTATGTGGCGCCCAAGACCTATCCCCTGTCCGACACCGAGGTGCGCAAGCGGATCCCGCGCGAGGAGTACCGCAACTATCCGACCTATGCCTATGCCACCCAGGTGGCCATCGTCGAAGTGGAGGAAGCCACCGGCCGGGTGGAGGTGCTGCGGGTGATTGCCGCCCACGACGTGGGCGTGGCCGTGAACCCCCAGCAGATCAGGGGGCAGCTCATAGGCAGCATCCTGATGGGACAGGGATACGCTCTGACGGAGGACTACCCCATGAACGACGGACGTCCTCCCCATCGTCACGTCACCTTCGGCCGTCTGGGAGTCCCCCCCAGCACCAGTGCCACTTCAGTGCGGGTGGAGATTGTGGAGGACCCCTTCCCGGAAGGCCCGTACGGAGCCAAGGGCATTTCGGAAATCGCGACAGTCCCCATCACTCCGGCCATCCTGAACGCCGTTCATCATGCCACTGGAGTGCGGGTCTACACCATGCCGGTGGATCCTGCATTGTTGAAGGAAGCCATGCAGGGCGGTTCCGGGATGAAGAGCCGGGCCTCTTGATGTTCCGGCAAGAGTGTTTGTGACCACTGCGGATCCAATCCGTCTATGAATGAGAATCTAAGGTTCTTCCTAAGGATTGCCAGCGGACCGTTCGTGTTTCTGGCAGTCTATCTGATTTCCTTTGAGGGGCTTTCTTACAATGGCCAGGTAGTCTTGGGCACCTTTGCCTGGGCTGTGGTGTGGTGGATTGTGCGGCCGGTGCCCTGGGGTATTACCTCTTTGCTGCCCCTGGTCATCTTTCCTGTCTTTGACGTGATGTCTATCCGCTCGGCCACAAGTCTGTATGGCCAGAGAATCTTCTTCTGGATTCTGGGTATCACCATGCTGGGCTATGCGCTGGAAAAGCATGGCCTGGCCAAACGGGTGGCCCTCCTGTTCTTGAAGATCCGAGGTGTAGCCAACAGCACTCGGATCCTCACCTTCGTTTACATGCTGGTGGTTGCACTCATCTCCATGTTCATCTCCGATGCCGGAGTGGTGGCCATGATGATGCCCATCGGCATGTCTTTGTTTGCCTACATCAGTGGAGTGGGAGGGATCACCCAGGAAGGCGGGCAAAAGAGTCCACTGGCTTCCTTTCTGGCTCTGGGGACGCTCTATGCTGCCATAGCCGGTGGTGTTGCCACCATCGCGGGACTCCCCCACAACGCCGTCGGGGTGGCGCTGGCCGACAGTCTCGCCGGAGAGCACATCAGCTGGTTCCGCTGGATGAAGGTGGGTTTTCCGCTCAGCATGGCCATGCTGGTGGCCTTCTATTTATTGCTTCGCTATTTTTTCCCTCCGGAGATTTCCAGTATTCCCGGAGGTCGGCAATTCATCGAGGGGGAACTGAGAAAACTGGGGAAGATGACCCGGGCAGAGGTCAACGTCCTGCTCTGCTTTCTCTTCATGGTGCTGCTCTTCACCTTGCCTCCGCTCATTTCGCTGGCCCTGGGGGCGGAAGATCCTTTTGCCACCCGTCTGCGTGGCGCCCTGTCCATCTGGGTGGTTCCCCCGGCCACTCTGTTCGTGCTGTTTCTTCTTCCCGTCGATTCGGGCAGGGGAGAAGGGACGCTGAACTGGCGTGATGTGGTCGAACGGGCTCCCTGGAACATCATTTTCCTGTGCACGGGAGCGGTGGGAATGTCCGAAGCCCTGACCCAGTTCGGAGTCCTGGAGCTCTTGAAAGATTTTGTCGGAAGTTTGGGTATCGGCGGCCTGGCTCTGCCGTTTGTGGCGGCCGGGTCAATTGTGGTGGGAACCAACCTTTTTTCAGGAGTGGCTGCCGCCACTCTGTTTTGCAATATCTTCATCCCCTCTGCCGTTGAACTGGGTTTGAACCCGGTCAGCATCGCCATACTGATCCCCAATCTGGCGGTCGGATTCATATTCCCCTGGGCCGGTGCCAATGCCGGTACGGCCTTCGCTTCGGGCTATCTGGACATGAAGGAGATGATTAAGGTGGGAATAGTGGCCACTTTGGTGATTTTGTTGATCGCGGTGGGCATGCATCTGCTGATGGCCCCAATTCTTTAGCCCGGATTATGCATAAGTTGTCTACTGCAGTGCCGCAATCATCCACGCTGACTGTGTTGTGCTTCCTTGAGCTCCTCGGCGTACTGCACGAGTACGCCTGCGGTGCCCTTCGTTGCACGCCTTGTCATCGTGGCGCCTGCTGCACTTCGTCACGAAAACCTATGCATTATCCGGGCTACTAAAAAAGGGACAGTCTTCTGTTCCCCCTCAGAAGCGGTAG
>JAUXKG010000194.1 GCA_030624355.1 Acidobacteriota bacterium | reverse complement strand
TCACGTTGACCAAAATTCCGCATCTCGCATAGGTCGATTTTCCCACGCAAATCGTTAAAATATCCCTCGGGATCTTAAAGTATTCGACTGACTGAGCCAGCACGAATGCACCCGGCTCAATCACACAATGATTTCCTTGGAAGTCATCGAACAGCTCCGCAGGAACGTCCTTCGGATCCACACAATCCACAGGCCTTCCTCGAAAGATCTTGTAATCCTGACCCACCCGAAGATCATATCCGTAAGAAGACAGACCGAAGGATATCTTTCCCTCTCGCATCAATGATTCCTGAAAAGGATCGATCATCTGATGTTCTCTGGCCATTTGTGCAATCCAGTGATCTGGCTTGACTCCCATAGAGACTTCTCCTTAGGCCGGACTATTCATAAATTCTCTGCTGCAGTGCCGTAATCATCCGAAGGCCTTCTCGCACGGATGAACACTTTGTAGGCCCCGCTTCGAGCATACACTCATTTGAGCGGCGAGACACCAGTGTCCTGTCTCTCTGATGTAAAAGAGACTACTTCCTGCCTTGACACGACTATTGAAGGCAAGTATAGTCGAATTAACAATTTATGGAGGAATTCTGAAGCCGTGATCAAACAGGGTATCGTCTCTCGTGTGGCCGCCAGAATGGGCATTACCAAGGTCAAATCTGAAGTTGCTGTCGACGCCGTTCTGAACGCTTTGAAAGATGCAATGAGGAGAGGGGAGCGCATCGAACTCAGAGGCTTTGGTGTTTTCGTCGTGAAACCTCGCAAAAGCGGCATAGGTCGAAACCCCAGGACCGGTGACGAAGTCCCTATTCCTCCCGGCAAGACGGTCCGATTCAAGCCAGGCAAGGAAATCCGCTTCACTCAATAGCCCATCTTGAATCGGGAACACCTGCCTTCCGAGCCGCTCTCAGAATTCCGGATTGATTTCGAATCGTCGGCGCCGCCCGAGAAAACTAGAGTCCTGCTTCCGGCGATTCTGCTGGCAGCCACCTTCCTCACCACCCTGGGCGCCGGCTTCTGGTTTCATATCGGTTTTGTCAGCTCCACTCCGGATGAAGCCATGGTCCTACTCACCAGAGCCTTCACCCACCCTTTGGACCTTCTTCACGGTCTCCCCTTCTCTCTTGCTATCCTGCTGATCCTGCTGGCCCACGAGATGGGGCATTACCTGACCTGCCGCCACTACGGCATCAAGGCCACGCTGCCCTATGTTATACCGGCACCACCACCCTTTATGTTCGGCACCTTTGGCGCCATCATTCGAATCAAATCCATGTTTGCCAACCGTCGCCAGCTTTTCGATGTGGGGATCGCAGGCCCCCTGGCCGGATTCGTCTTCGTCGTGCCGATTCTCATCTTAGGACTGCATAACTCCAAGGTGTTCATCTTTACTGTCTCTGCTGAAGGGGGCCTGGAGTTCGGAGAGCCCCTCTTGTTTCGCCTGGCTGCCTGGCTCTTTTTCCCGGGGGGAGCCGAAGCCAGCATCAACCTGCATCCCATCGGATGGGCGGCCTGGTTTGGAATGTTGGCCACCAGCCTCAACCTGCTTCCCATCGGTCAGTTGGACGGTGGCCACATCGTGTACGCCATCCTGGGGCCCCGGGGTCATCGCATCGTCTCCCGGATCACCTTCGTGGCCCTGATTGCTGTCAGCCTCTCCTCCTGGCCCATGCCGGCATACCTGCTCTTCGCCATGATTCTCCTCTTCCTGGGCTTCCGTCACCCGCAGCCGCACAGCGAGTTTCCTTCTCTGGACAAGGGACGCCTGCTGCTCGCTCTGGCAGGTCTGATCCTCTTGATTTTGACCTTTATCGTAGTGCCGGTGCGTGTTGTGTCCCATGTAGGCCAGCTTTAGCCTGATGGACAACTACTCCGACAAAGAGAAGGAAGAGATCATCAAACATTATTTTGGTCCCTCCGAGGAAGGGGAAAACCCGCGCTGTTCCCGCTGTGGAGAGATTCTTCAATTCGAGTCCATCTACGACTCCCCTGACCCACATCTGAAGGTTGCTGTCAGCTGTCCTGACTGCCAGGCTCACTTCACCTGGAATCAACCCGGTGCTGGAGAGCCCTGGAAGCCGCTGCATCTGGACTATTTTCTGGAGCGCTACAGGATCGGACAGTCTATTCGCTGCCCCTTTGATGACTGCTACGTCACCTACACCGAATTCAGCGATGCTGTTGTGGAATTCCGCTGTCCTTACTGCAACCACCGCGCAAGGGTAGCGCTGAAAAAGGACGGGTAGGGTCAACCTCTGGCCGGATCTATATCCCTTTTCTCTAATAGCCCGCATTTCTCATACTGTCTCGTAGCGAGGAGTCTCAGGCGCCGCCCTGACAAGGCCTGCGACCGAGGCCCGCACAGACGTACCAATAGGCCGACCGAGCGAAACGCAGGCAGGGCGGATGGATGAGGCACAGCAGTAGAGGGAGTGTGAGAAATGCGGGCTAACAAGCCAGCGATCTCAGCAGCTTGAGATTTCGCCGGTCTTCCCTGTTTGTTTTGCCCTTGGGAGTCTCCAAGATCTTGGGAACGCCGTCAAAGCGTGGATCGTTCAGGATCCAGGCGAAGGCGGGAGTCCCGATCTTGCCCTGCCCGATGTGATCGTGTCGATCCACCCGACTCCCCAGCTCACGCTTGCTGTCATTGAAGTGGAATAGGCACAGCTTGTCCAATCCGACAATTTGGTCGAATCTCTCCACGGTTCTCAGATAGCCGTTCTCTTCCCGAATATCATAACCGGCTGCAAAGATATGACAGGTGTCCACACAGACAGAGACTCGCTCGGGATAACGACAGAGCTCCAGAATGTCACGCAGATGTTCGAATCGGTATCCGATGCTGCTCCCCTGTCCGGCCGTGGTTTCCAGAGCGACGCGAACACTAAGGTCACCGCTTTCCTGATGGACCCGGTCAAGAGCCCTTGCAATTCTTCGGATCCCCTCTTCCTCTCCGCTTCCTACGTGAGCTCCGGGATGGGTGACCAGATAGCTCAACCCCAGGCGCTCACATCGATCCAGCTCATCCAGCAGAGCCTCGATCGAACGACTCCACAATTCGTTGTCGGGAGAAGCTAGATTGATCAGATAACTGTCATGGGCCACCACTTCCCGCACTTTCGAACTGGCCCGGCGGTGGTGGAAGAGTTTCGCTTCCTCGTCAGAGAGTATCTTGCCCTTCCAGCGATTATTGTTCTTCACAAAAATCTGAAGGACATTACAGCCTGCTCGACGAGCTCTCTCCAGGGCCAAGGGAGTGCCTCCGGCAATCGACATGTGAGCGCCCAAGAGAAGGGTTCTCTTCTTCATCCGCCCTCTTTTCGAGTTTCCTGAAGAAGCTTGCTGTTCGGTCACGGTGGAGACTAATATAGCATTCCTTATTCTGTTGATCCTCCGGCCCGATTTTCTCTCAATCTTTTTTCCACATTGACCGGAGTGGACGTAGAAAGCAGAATAAAAACAGGAAAGATCCGCCAACTGATCACAATCTTTCCAGGGATCGCGCAAGGGAGTCTGGATTTGATCATCGAGGATATCGTCAATTTTTGTGAGGTCAAGGATTGCCAGATCAATCTGGGAGATCCGCAAGTCGGCTTCATTCAGATCGACGGCAGCGGACTCAAGCACCTGAACAACTACCAACGCTACCTGTCACTCAACGAGCTGTCAGACTTTCCTTCCCCCGACAGAGTGGTCAAGCAGGCGTCCATCTTCACAATCCAGCGAGGTCAGGAAACTGAGACCCTGGACCGAGCTCAATTCGAGAGGGAGTTAAAAGACTTTCGTCTGAAGGCAGGCATCTGATGGCCTATCCCTATAAAGATCTTCGCGACTTCATTGCCAGACTGGAAGAGGAGGGCGAGCTAAAACGAATTCAGCTCCCGGTCGATCCTGTTCTGGAGATCAGTGAAATTACCGACCGAGTCTCCAAGAAGATGGGGCCCGCACTGCTGTTTGAAAACCCGAAAGGCTCCTCCCACCCGCTCCTCATCAACGCTTTCGGATCCTACCGGCGCATGAGCTTGGCTCTAGGCGTCGAATCGCTGGACGAAATCGCCGAGAGAATGGATCTGCTGCTTGAAATCAAGACTCCGGATGGCCTGTTGGAGAAGCTCAAGATGCTTCCCAAGTTGGCTGATTTGGCCAGCTTCGTTCCCAAGACAGTCCGCTCCGGTCCCTGTCAGGAGGTGGTCAGAGATAACTTTTCACTGCTTGAATTTCCCATTCTTCAATGCTGGCCACAGGATGCCGGCCGTTTCATCACCCTTCCCCTGATCTTCAGCAAGAATCCGGAAACGGGCAAGCGGAATTGTGGCGTGTATCGAATGCAGGTCTTCGACGACACTACTACCGCGATGCACTGGCAGACCCATAAACATGGTGCCTACCATTTTGGGGAGGCCGACCGGATCCGGAAGGGATCTCCGGAGAAGGGCCGCATCGAGGTGGCAGTAGCCATTGGAGCGGATCCCGCAGTGGTGTTCTCCGGCATTACTCCTCTGCCTGACGATCTGGATGAAATGCTTTTTGCAGGCTTCCTGCGCGGACATCCTGTAGAGCTGGTTCGCTGTAAGACGGTGGGCCTGGAGGTCCCGGCCAATGCAGAGATTGTCTTGGAGGGATACGTCGATCTGGATGAGCTCAGAACGGAAGGCCCTTTCGGGGATCATACCGGATACTATTCCTTGGAAGACTCTTATCCAGTGTTCCATGTCACCTGTATGACTCACCGCAAGAGTCCAATCTACCAGTCGATCATTGTGGGCAAACCACCCCAGGAAGACTGTTACATGGGCCATGCCGTGGAACGTGCTTTTCTGCCTCTAATCCGAAAGCAATTGCCTGAAATCATCGACATGCATATGCCCTTCGAAGGTATCTTCCACAATCTGATTCTCATCAGCATCCGAAAGCGTTACCCGGGACAGGCACGCAAAATCATGAGCGCTATTTGGGGACTGGGACAAGCCATGTTTTCCAAATGCATCGTGGTCCTCGATGAAGGAACTGATCTCAGAAACTACAGCCAGGTGGTTTGGAAAACCCTGAACCACATCGACCCGGAACGGGACATCCAGTTTGTCTTAGGTCCAGTCGATTCGCTGGATCACGCCTCCCGGCAACCCAACTTCGGTTCCAAGATGGGCATAGACGCCACCCAAAAGTGGCCCGAAGAAGGCTTTCAACGCCAGTGGCCTGATGAGATCATCATGTCAGAGGAGATCAAGCGGCGGATTGATGAAATTTGGCCTGACCTGGATTTGAAGGATTAACTTGCAGGAACCTGGATATCCGAACTTTGGATACTGAGCTGCGAATTGCGGGACTCGGAGGAATCTTGTACTTCCGATCCTGCTTCACGTCCTCGAAGGCGCCTGGCGGCCAGGTTGGCCGAGGCAGAGATATCCGGATTGGGATGCTTCGCCATCTCCTCGACGATTGGTAGTGCCGACCGGCTGCCACGCAGGCCCACGATCTCCAGAAGGCTAACGCGAATCGTATGCATCTCGCTCTCAAGATGGGGATAC
>JAUXKG010000396.1 GCA_030624355.1 Acidobacteriota bacterium | reverse complement strand
TTTCCAGACTTTCGCTCCTTTCAGAGTTATCTGATCCATCTATCATCCCGTTAGACCTGGGCCAGTTTCTTAACCAAATCCTGATACAACTGGACAGCTTCAGCCAGTTCCTGTTTGGACACTTTCTCCGTAGCCGTGTGCGCCTCAAGAATAGAACCCGGCCCCAAAAGAAGAGGTTTCCCAAGTGCCCTCAAGACAGGTATGTCGGTGCCATAGCCGACCGTCTTGGTGGCAAAACCCTCAATCACTTCCATTCTCTGAGGTTCACTGGTCTTCACCAGATCCAGCTGACCTCGACCCTCCACCGTCTTACGTAAAATCTCGAGATATTTCTCACTCTCACAAACTGTTCGAACTAGGATTTCTGACCTGGCAAAATCGGCTACCACGTTTGGAGCTCTTCCCCCCTGAATGGTTCCGATATTCATATGGCTCTCTCCCAAGAGAGGGTCACTGGGAAGAGCAGTTATCCTCAAATCATTCAGGATATCGATCAATTTTTCTATGGCGGATTCTCCTCTTTCCGGGTAGGCGGAATGAGAGGTGACCCCATGGGCCGAAAGCTCGACGGAGACGACTCCTTTGTGAGCGATCGCCAACACATTGTCAGTCGGCTCTCCGTTAATCAAGAATCTGCATGCGGGTCCCACCTGGCTGGCTTTGATCGCACCGTCACTGTTGGTTTCTTCGCCTACCACAAAGAGCAGTCCCACGTCAGTAGAGCCTGTCTGAACCAGTCCCCTTGCAGCACAAATCATGGCTGCCGCAATACCCTTGGCATCACAGGAACCCCTGCCCGAGATAAACTCCCCATCCTCTTCGGAGGGAAAGAAAGGGGGCACCGTGTCAAGGTGAGTGGTCAACAGGATGGCAGGTGTTTCCTTGGTGGCCAGCACATTGAACCGATCGGAGGCAACCATCTGCTTTTCACAGCTCCACCCTTCTTCGCTCAAAAGACCGTACAAAAATTCCCCGACCGCCTTTTCCTGGCCGGTGACGGAGGGAATATCTACTAACTTTTTCGTCAGTTCAATGACATCGAGCATGACTTCTATTTCTTAATAATCGATCTGAGATTTCAGGAGTCTGTGAAAGGAACAGTCTACTCAATTCCCTTTTTTGAATTCTGAGCGGTTTCCCTGTCGTACTGAGCTCGAACCACCGTCTTAATCCCGCCGCGCAGGTTGAAATCTCCAACAACCTCACAACGAATTGGGGCACAGGCCGACACGATATCATCCAGAATAGCGTTGGTGACGTGTTCGTGAAAGATCCCCTCACCTCGGTAAGAGTAGATGTATAACTTCAATGATTTGAGTTCGATCACCTTCTGGTCAGGGACATAGTTGACATGAATAGTCCCGAAATCAGGTTGCCCCGTCTTTGGACATACCGCTGTAAATTCTGGACAGGTAATGTTGATCTCATACTCTCTTCCGGGATATTGATTGGGAAAGGTTTCAAGCTTTGAAGGCAACTGGATCACCTGATTGTTATCGGCCTTTCATCATACTACGAAGTTCTTGCGGAAGGATCCGTGTGAATCCGTGTCCCCGGGCTTTCCAGTATACAGATAGCGCTTTATCTTACGGGTGGTTGTCTTCTCAAACTCTTGTTCCCTCGTCACAAACTGCTTGACTCGCTTGTAAGTGGCTATGTCCCCGCAGTACTTTTTGATCTCCTCACCGATGATCCCGTGGATCTTCTCATCATCGAACTGCCCGGGACCAAACTCCTTTTCAAAGGTTTCCCTGTCGGCCACAATAATGGCCTGTACTGTGACTCGCGACGGGTCGTTTTCCGATCCACCCCAAACCAGAGACTCCAAAACATATGGACTTTGATTCAGCAGCCTCTCTATCTCTTCCGGGTAAACATTCTTCCCGTTGGGCGTAACAATCACTGACTTTAAACGGCCGCTGATATGAAGAAATCCATCACTGTCAAAGTGTCCAAGATCTCCAGTGTGCAGCCATCCATCCTTCACAGTCTCCTTGGTGGCATCCTCGTTCTGGTAGTAGCCTTTCATTATCGATGGTCCTTTGACCACAATCTCCCCACCAATGATCTTGACCTCCAGGCCGGGCAACGGAAGACCCACAGCGCTGTCCTTAAAGCAATTCACTCGATTGACAGCAATGATGGGGGAGGTCTCAGTTAGGCCATATCCTTGTATGAAATGAATACCCAATTCACGAAATCCCCTGGAGACTGCCGGGTTGATGGCTGCACCACCAGAAATGAGCAACTCCAGGTGTCCTCCCAGATTTTCATGGATCTGCTTAAAAATTCTGCGGCGAAGATTGAGCCGAAACACTCGCTCAAGAATGTGAGCAACCAGCTTCGCCAGTTTGAACCTACGCCCCCCTCTTTCCTGGATGATACCTTCAAGGCGCCGATAAAAGGTTTCGAACAGAAGAGGAACCCCCAACATGACGGTGGCTTTCGTCTCTCGCAGGTTGTCGGCAATACGCCTCAGACTCTCGGCATGACAAATAGTGCACCCCTGGTAAAGAGCCACCAATAGACCCGCCGTGCATTCGTAGGTGTGATGCAATGGAAGGACCGAAAGAGCGACTGCTCCACGAATTGACACATACTGAGAAATGGCAGTGGTGTTGGAAGCAATATTGCCATGAGTCAACATAACCCCCTTCGGTTTTCCAGTGGTACCCGAGGTAAAAATAACGGCGGCCAGATCATCAGGCGCGACCACGGCATCTTCAAAGGACCGGTCGCCCTTCCTTCGTGCCTCTCTTCCCATCTGCAAAGCCTGGCGAAAAGACTGATCAACTCCTTCTGTTTGGTCCTCCATCGAAATCCACTGTTCCAGTGCTTCCAGATCACCGCGATAGCTCTTAAGCCGATTCACGTATTCCTGTGAACAAATCAGAGTCTTAGCTTTGGAATAGTCGAGAAGGCGGACGATTTCTCGGGGCGTCAGGTCCTTGTCTATTGGCACCACAACCAAGCCGGTGGTCACTGCTGCCAGATAGGCAACAACCCACTCTGTACGATTTTCCGACAACACGGCTACCTGGTCACCCGGTCGCAGTTCCAGACGGGCATAGGCCGTGGCCATCTCTATCACCTGACACCACAGTTGCTCATAGGTCAGAGACTGGTACACACCCTCTCTTTTGCTCTTGAGAGCAATCCGATCCGAGTAACTGCTACAGGACTTAATCAGGAGATCTCTCAGAGTGCCAATCGGGTCAACTGGATGGAGGGGAGGCTTCCTCACGCGGTCAGATTGTAAAGGAAATCCTGGAAAAGGCCAACAAGGATGACACTTTGTGACCTCGCTCTATTCGCAACGCAGCGAGAGCCAGCCGCTCTCAAGTCTATGCGTCCTCTACAGACTACGACT
>JAUXKG010000431.1 GCA_030624355.1 Acidobacteriota bacterium | reverse complement strand
CTCCTTCCGTTCATTTGGGGTGGCACGGTTTTACAAACACAAGCTGAGCCCGACCGGTCTCAATCCGCTCCCCGGGATACCTCTCCTTGGAACCAGGGAGTCCCTATCCTGTGTCTTTGAGTTCTTTCTCGAATTCCCGGATCAGGTGCTCCGCCAGATCGAGACTATCGAGCTGGCTGGCCACGATATGCCGGTCCCCGTTTGAAACGGACAGTTGGATGCGGTAGTAAAGGTGATTTCCGGCCTGCATTCCGCGAATCACCTTGAAGTCGGTGATCTCCTCGGCCGAAACGGTACGCCTTCGCCCCAGGCCCAAAAGGGAACCTGAGAACGACAGCCCCTGACGGGCAACTTCCACCCGCCGGCTCGAAAACCACAGCTCAAGCACTCCCCAGAGGATGAGAAGGTCGAATAGACCGAACACAATTGGAAAAAGAAGCGGCGCACCCAAATGGTGCATGAGCAGGATGGCTCCGCTCCAGATGGAAAAAAAGAGCGTCAGACCCGTGGCCGCACCGACATGGCGGGCCGGCTGGAAGAGGAAGCGTTTCCCCTCTGGCAGGGTCTCAGTGACAATTCCGGCCTCTCTGAGCTGCGACTCCCGATCGACGGGGACCTGGCCCTCGTGCTGAGAGACCAAGTCGGTCTCAAAATCCTCGGCGCTTTGCTCGGTGGTGAAGACCGGTACTTCGAACTGAGCCGCGTAGTCAACGCCGTGCACGGGAACGGCTGTCTCCAGGCGCCACAGAATTCTTCCCCCCGCACTCTGGTCGCTTGGCGGAGCGTGGTAGGGAATTCCGAAACGGACCGGAATAGCGCAACCCCTGGAGCGGTAGTCGAGAGCCTCTCGCCGGATGAGCTGACTATCCTGCCACAGGATGGTCTCCGATGTGGATCGGTTCTTGCCGGAACCGGTCGTTCTCCTTTCCACGCAATTCAAGGTCAGGCGGATGTCCTCCTGGGGTTGAATGTGAGTGCCGGTCAGGATTTGGCCCTGCAGAAATCCTCCTGTGACACCCGGCACCTCAGACATCTCGAAGGTGGAATGACCGAACTTGCGCCACTGAATGAACAGGCGCAAGGCCCAGAGAGCCATCCCGGCGCCCACGGCTGGAAAGAGTAATCCAATGGAAGCCAGCAGGTTTCCCCCTCGAATCTCTTCAGGAACGATGAAAAGCAGAGGCAGGGAGATCAGATTCCAAAAGATGGCAAAGACCGAGGTCCCGATCATGTTGGCCTTGGAGGAGGCCGGTACCCGGCCTTCGGCCCATTCCTCCCTCCACCGCCAGGGTTCTTCCGGATACAGCTGCTTGAGATCTTTCTGAGCCTTGACCTTCTTCTTGCCTCTGAGCGCCAGCCCGATAAGGCCGAAGCCGGCCCCGCCGAAGACTAGAGCGAAGATAGCCTTCAAGCCCAGCAGGCCGAGGCGTATTTCCCGGTAGAGGATGGCTCTGGTCGGATCCTCTGGGTCGACGTAGCAGCGAAAAAGAGAGCCTGATTGCTGGTGGCGGGAAAGCTCCCGATGGACATCGTGGTGAAAGGATCCGACATTGTCCGACCCGCTGGTGAGTGTTACCCTGTCCGAAGTAAATCTCTCTCCCCGGAAGCGATACTCGTACAATGTTTCCACACTGTAGGTGGTCGAATCGTCACTGGGCTGGGAGATGAGATCGACCGAAAGGATGTGAGCCGGTCTCTCCTGCCAATCCTGTACCTCCACCCAGGCCCACACGGTTGAGAACACCAGATAGGTGGCGAAGATTCCGACTCCGGCGAAGGGCAGGGCAAACAGGATCAAAAATCCTACTGCTCGAGTGCTCTCATCCTTCACGCTCTTTTGCATACCACGATCCCCTGATGGGTTCAATCTGGTCAGCCTATCGTGTTGCCGGTGGAACGGCTCGATAGTGAGAGAGGCGGCTAGTCTGATTGTGCTGGTTTGACGCCAACACACAACAAACTATACGTGAATCTGCGAGCCATCAGGCCTAGTGCCAATGGAGCAGATGAACTCTTCAGTCGCTCTATCATCTCCTCTGGTTCAGGAGAAGTCTGATCGGGTTGGCGGCTCCAAGCTATTCCCAGTTTTCTAAGAAGGCTCCTGAAATTCTCGCCGATCCAGTTGTCGAAGTCCTCAGTCAGCGGAATTATTCCCTCGACTTCAGTGTTTTTCATTTCACAGGCTTTCGAAATGCTTAACAGTTCCGAACGGCTGAAGGGCTGCTCGTAAAAATCACGTGGAAGCAAACCGAGTCGCTTGCGGGCTCCGAAGGCCAGTCGGTAGGCAATTTCGAATCGATTTGGAACCGTGAAAAACAGGAGGCCGCCTGGCCGCAGGAGGGAGGCGCAAGCAGCAAAGGCTCGCTGACGGTCTTCCCCTGTGAAGTGTTCCAGGGTGCCGAAAGAGCAGGCCACGTCAAATGTCCCCAGCAGATTTTCCGGAAGATTTAACAAGTCCCCTAGAATTGCTGTTGGCTCCAGTCCGATTTTGCGATGCACTTCCACTGCTGCAGACACAGCTGCCGCGTTGTAGTCTAACAGGGTAACTTGGGCTCCGGAGAGTCCCAGGGCCAGGCTGAATTTTCCGTGTCCGCACCCGGTTTCGATAGTGCGTTCGTTGTCTCCAATGGACAAGCGAGACTTCCAGAAGCGGTACTTGGACCAGAGATTGGAGCGAGCGTTTTGCCAAGCCCAACTAGAAATTGTCTCCCGAGATACCGGCGAGATGTCCCAGCAGCCGCGCATGCGAGTGTTGATGTTGTCTGGTCCCATTGCTTCACTATACGGTAGCATGGAGATGTCCGTTCGGGGACGGTTCATCCCTTGATATTCTCAGCCGAAAAAAAGCAACCTTTTCTTTTCCCCCTCTTTTCTTTGTCGCTTTTTAAACAAAGTGGAGGGGTTGTCCTTCCTTGGATAGCTACTATAGGGTTAACTGGCTGAGGGCTGGTTAAGGTCCG
>JAUXKG010000351.1 GCA_030624355.1 Acidobacteriota bacterium | reverse complement strand
GTCTCCACCGGCATGAAACTCTACCCCTCTTCCGTATTGAATCTGGTCTTTCACTACTCCCCGAAAGACCGGATTGGTTAAAAAACAGGGGTCCATCCTGTATAGCCTGAATCTCTCTCGAAGTTCAGGATTAATAGGCGTAAGGGTAGTGCACAGGCCTGTGGCAGGCGAATCCGTTAATTCGTCTCCAACTCCTATGTTCCAAAGGTTCTTGCTTCCAATTCCCGAGATGTCAGGCCACCGCCGATAGAATCCTGGGGGATCGAAGAAAGGACTCTCACCATAAAACCAGCCAAACCGGATCGGAAGCCTTCCTTGTCGTTCGAGGATACTGTATGCATTCAACGATGTTCTCACGACTCGGCTTCCCGCCGTGGTTTTTCCCGTGGGAGGCCCACTCCTGATGATTAATTTCCTGAGCGACTCCGCATATCGTTTATCTGTTCCCTTTAAAATCAGGTCCTTTACAATCACGGCGCCTAGATCTGTGCCCACTCCTTTGACCTGCCGGTCAGAGAGGAGTTGAAACCCTGTAAAATCTTTCTCCATGATTTCCCGGGCCCTACTGTTGAGCAGAAGGTTGGCGGGAATGCCGCCTGTTGCCGTCATCAGCACGGGATTATTCGGAGCTGCACGATCCAGGTCAGCACGGATCATTTCTTCAAAGAGGATTAACTTTCTGGCTGCGTCTCCCGGAACGTCTAGAAGAATCCACTCGCCAGATCCAAGCTCTTGTGCTTTCTTCCTGAGCAAATCGAGTGACTCCCTCTTCAACGCTTGTCGATCCGAGCTGGGCGGCACTTGGACTCGAGCTTCGTCAAGTTCAGGAAAATCTTCAGACAGGAAACCCGTCAGGTGCCAATGGGCGTCCACAATACCGGGAAGCACTGTTTTGCCTTCGGCGTCCAAGCTCTTCGTGTCAGGCCCTGCCAATCGGAGTATTTCGTCATTCGTGCCCAAGGCTATGATCAGATCATCCTTGATCGCGATAGCCTCAACCACGGTCATATTCTCATCGACAGTCGCGATGTTTCCGTTAAAAACGATCAGGTCTGCCGGCTCCACTACCCCACTTGTACAGCTGGGCAACACCAGAGCGAAAAAGGCGAAAACAAATGTCACTTTACAGAAAGCCACCATCCTGCTTTTTTTCTCCTCAAAACCCCTGATTCTCAGCATTGCTTCTCCTCCTATAGTTCGAGCCTTTTTGGGGCAAGCCCGACCTCAGGCTTGACCTTCTTCACTTGCCCTTGAGGGCGCAGCTTGTCCCTTTCCCAGAGAGTCATGTCCAGGACCAGGACCAGTCGCTGCACATCCGATTTCATAAGACACACTCCTTTGGAAACTGTTGCCCTCTATGTAACTCCTCTCATTGCCTCGTCACTCTTGGTAAAAGTCCGAAGACCTGAAAAGGGCCCGGTCAACGGTCCCAAACTCGGGATGAGCATAGACTGCCTGGCCCCCCAAAACTGTCAGCAAGACCTTGATGTCGGCAATCTGTTTCTGGGGGATTGCAAAATAATCCTGATCGATGACGATAAAGTCAGCTAACTTTCCGACCTCCAGTGAACCCAGGTCATCCTCTTTAAGCAGGTAATATGCCGACCAGACCGTCGCCATTCTAAGAGCGGTGCTTCGATCGACTGCCTGCTCGGGCGCCAAGACTGCACACCTTTGCACTCCCACCTCTCCTTGCTCAGGAAGTCTGGCTGTAAAACATGCTTCACGTGTGATATATCTCTTCATGGCCACAAAGGGTTCACCGATCTCAGACATCACTGTACGGATACCATAATCAAGAAAGCTCTTGACTGGCTGGTGCCATGCTAAGTACTTCTCACCAAAGTTTATGGGGATGTTGGCAGTTTTGGATTTGTCCAGTTGCCGAGTGAAATAACCGGGAGTGTTGGCCATGATGAACCCATATTTCTTGAGCTTAGCGAGCTGATCGGGCCTCACCATGTTGAGATGTTCCAGCGTTAATCTCTTTTCCCGGATGTCCTCATCCGTCATCCCTGTCTCCCGCTGAATCTCCTCAACAAGCTCCAGCATGAGATCGATCGTCTGATCTCCTGCCCCGTGATATTCCACTCCTCGCCCATATTGAATTTGATCTTTGATGGCGGCTCGTATGACAGGAACTTTCAGACGACACAGTTCCAGATTTGCTTTCCTGTAATGCTCGACTAAGGCCGGGTTGATTATGGGAAGAGTCGTGCAGGGACCAGTGGTGGGAGACTCTGTCAACTCCTCTCCATTTCCGATGCTCCACAGGTACTTGTTTCCGACTCCTGCAAAATTGGGAAATCGCTTGTAAAACCCTACTGGATTGTAGTAGGAGCCGTCGCCAAAGAACCAGCTAAAGCGGATGGGCATCTCCCCCTGGCGGTCCAGTATGAAGAGTGCGTTCAGTGGTGTTCTTAAAATTCGAGTTCCTATCGCCGTGATGCCCAGTGGAAGCGCTCTATCGATGAGCATTTTCTTCATGGACTTTGCATACTCTTTTTCTCTTCCCTTCAGAATAATGTCCTTGACGACCATGTTACTCAGATTGACTCCATCTCCTTTGATAACGCTCAGTGGCATGTCCTGAAAGGCCGGAAACTCTTTCTGGATGAGCTCCCTGGCCTTACGGTTGAACACAATCTGACTATTGGCTCCCGTACCTACTTCGTTGAGCATGACGGGGTGGTTGGGCGCCAGACGATCCAGATCAGCGCGGCTAATCTCCTCGTACACAATCAATTGCCTGGCAGCAAAACCCGTCGGGTTCACGATAATCCACTCACCCGCCTTAGCTTCCTGAACTCTCTTGGTAATAGCGTCAACGATCTCTCTTCTAATCTCAGACTTGTTCACACTCGGCGGTACCCTCACTCCCCTCACTTCGGGAAAATCCTCCGCCATAAATCCAGTGAGATGCCGATGGGGATCGACAATACCGGGAAGAACCGTCCTGCCTTTCACGTCCAAGCGCTTGGTATCAGGCCCTGCCAGTTCAAGGATGTCCTGGTTTCTACCCACTGCTATAATCGTGTCCTCTTGTATGGCCATGGCTTCAACCATGGTCATGGCATCATCAACGGTCGCGATCTTCCCGTTGAAAACGATCAAGTCCGCTTCCTGAGCTACTAGCGGGTGGGTCAACCCTGCCACGGCCAGCCAGAATGAACCTAAAATCATTATTCTTCTGTTCAATCCCGTTACCTTTTCTTTGTAGGGAGCAGCACTAACTTGAAGCATAATGAACCTCCTCCTCATTAAATTTAGTAATTTAGGTCTACTTGCGGTTCGAAAGACATAAAAGGGGGGCTCGCATTGCCCCAGTGAGCTTTGTTTTGAGGGTTTTCCATCGAATCCAAAAATCAAAAGGTCCCGCCTTCTTTAGGCTCGGTTTTATGCCTTAGACCACAGTAGGCGACCAGCGAGAAGACTAACTGTCAGGAAATCAAAGTCATTAGCGCTGAGTCAGCTTCTGAGTCGATCGCTCCGGAGCCTTTCCAACATCCGAGTCGATCGCTTTTCTGATGTAATCAAACACAGCACAAACGCTGAGCAGATTCTGTTCCAAAACTTCCGAAGCAACCCTGGCTACGCAACTGACATAGCGCACATGAGTCAGCACTTCTTCGGGGCCTAGGATTCCATACTTTTTGCCTTCTCTTGCTCGTCTTTGCCAGGCCTCGGTGATGCTGTCTCGAGTATCGCGAACATGGTTCTTGTTCATATCAACAAGGTAGCCGCGGCTATCCAGTGGCT
>JAUXKG010000252.1 GCA_030624355.1 Acidobacteriota bacterium | reverse complement strand
ATGAAGTGCACGGCGCTGTGGGCCTCGCCCAGCCGCCGCAGGTGTGCGAGGTCTTCGGCAGTTCAAATGAGACTGGCCGTCGTTCCCCTTGAACATCAGGTGGGCCGTATTTCCGGAAGACCATCGCTTTCATCGGGTTGTCCTGAGCCGGTGGTGAGAGTTACTCTGGTCCGACTGGACCATAGTTAGATGACCCGTGAACGCCTGTATCGCCGATCCTGATAACCGCGTTTCGTCAGGACCGATGGCGGTTTCACTGGTGCTACGTTCAGGGCTCAGTTGGACCTGCTGGAAGCCGGCACCCGCTCTGGACCCTCCGGGAAAACAAATGTCTGTACTCCTGCACCACCCCAATCCACGGTCGTACCCACAGGCCCTCTTCAGCAGAGGTGATCAATAACACCCCGAACCAAGGCTGGTCTGCCTCATCACGGAGGATCCAGCTAACAGATCCTCATCCATCGTTTCCTGGGAGGTATTTTCATAGCCGGTCTGCCTCACCCACTCCGGACGTTGACACTCATAGAAGCGGCCATAACACTGCCAACTGTCTCCTGTTCCTTCTTATAGCGTAGCGCACTCTTTTTGATCTAGTTGAAGAAGCCAGTGAGCTGCCTTTGGAATACCTGGAAGTCGGCCTGAATCATCGAACAGCTCCCCTGGAAGTCCGGGAAAAGTTATCGCCAACCAAGTCCGACCTCCCCGAGGCGTTATGCGCCGTGGAACGCTTCGGCGTCCCGGGTGTCGCTCTTTCCACCTGCAATCGCGCCGAGTTTTACCCTTTGGTGCCCCCTGTTTTGACCGGCTCACACGCCCGAGGGGGTATCGGTGAAGTACGAATCAAAGAGTTCCTGGTGGAGCACTTCAACTTCTCCCTGCCGGAGTTTGAGGGCTATCTTTATGCCCGTTCGGGCCGGCAATGCATAACCCAACTCTTTCGCGTTGCCTCGGGCTTGGACGCTCAGTTCCGTTATCGCACTTCCTCTGAGATAAGCTCGAGGGCCACGGGCAGGCGGCCTGACTCCAGTTGTACAGCCAGGGTACGCGCTTCCTCCCGGCTGAAGTTGCCGGTGATCTGGGTGCGCCCGTCGCGGATCCAGGCCCGGGCCACCGGGGCGAGCAGAATCTGGTCATCCATGATGATCGCTATTCGTTTGGTCAGTTGGGCTTCCGGTGTGGATATGCGGCGGGTCAGGTCGGAGAATATCTCGGCGCCCCGGCCATTGAACTGGAGGTTTATCACCCAACCAATGCCAATCTGATCTGTGGAGGCATCGGCTCTGGACAGGTCGTCGCCAGTAAGGCCGATCTCGGCGTCGGTAAAGTCGACGCAGCTGGGGTCGGTGCACGTGCGCTCCCTAAACTCCAGCCGGGCAGTCTCGCCGATGATTCGCTTTACCAGATCCGCGCCCGGCACATTAATGAGTTCTATCGCTATTTGACCGCCACCGGCCGTAGTTGCCGTCCCTTTCAGCCCAAAGGCGCTCAGACGCTTTCGGATTATCTGCAGTGTGCCTTCTATTTGCTCAGGAGTTGGAGCATCCACCGACAACCGGTATACCAACTTCGTCAACGTATGATTGCCGCCTGGCATCGGGGTTGGCGCTGGAGTTGGATCCCCAGTCGGGCGGCCTTCCCACTGGTAGGACCCCCTCTGAACTGTGTTGAGGGTGGCGTACCTGGTCTTTCCATCGGGCAAATCAATGGCCAGAAGCAGACCAACCCAGGGGTTCCCATCACTGTCCTCATACTTCCAGATGCTCCAGGCACTAGGCCCGTCGGCTCCCTCTTCCATCAGAACCCAGGCAAACTTCTCTAGCTGTCCTCCGAAATGCTCTGCCAAGGCTACGGCAGTCAGGTCGGTGAGCAATGTGACCTCGGCATTGGCTTGGTCTCCTCCATCTCCCGTGCCCGAGCCCTCGATCTTGCTACCCGGCGGCACTTTGAGAGTAGGCAAGATGGATAAGGTCGGTGCGGAACGACCGGACCGGCTACAAAGGAAACCACTCGGATCGCTGGACGCTATCCTCACCCCTGACAACCCATCCTCCGCGGGGGAAATCGTTATTTGCATCGAGATATCCTCTGCATCATTGCAAAAAAGGAGGAAGGGCATTGAACTAACAAGTGTCCCTTCAGCAGCAACATATCCACGGAGCGAGAAACTTTGAGGACTATACCAACCGGATTCGGCCAGTTCTTCCTGAAAGAATCTCTCAACCTCGCGGGGATCGGTGGCCACATCCAGAATAATCTGGGCTTCCTCACCTGCGGAGTCTTCCTCGGCCACCATCACACTGCCCACTACCCTAGCTCCCGGCGGCAAAGGAATGTCGAAGCCCGATGGCAGTGCCTCAGGCAGAATCCGCCACCGGCCCTTTCCTGACTCGGAGAAGAATCGCGCTAGTAACTCCTCTAGGCCTTTTTTGTCATCTGGTATAAGGACAGGCGCAGGTGTTGGTGTTGTCGTCAGCTCTGGTCCAGCCCGATAAAGCCGGAAAGAGACCGAGGATTCGCCGCCAGGCAAGCGCACTACCGCCAGCAAGCCATCCCAGGGACCTCCCGGCTCGTCTGGCACATCCCAGGTGCTCCAGGCTATTGGACCGTCTCCACCGTGTTCCTCCAGTACCCAGCGCGTCGACAGAAGCTGGTCTCGCAAGTATCCCTCCACTGCTTGGGGACCCAGATTGGTGGAGAGAGTGGCATCGGCTTTCACAGATTCACTCCGGTTCAGCTCTCCCGCAGACCGTGCCAAAAAAGCGGGTGGAAGCCCCCAGGTGGACCCCTCAGGAGCCGTAAGGGCAGGGAGCACTCCCCCTGCTCCAACCTTCTCGGGCCATCCGGGCCATTCCTGGGCCCGGCATTGAAAAGCCAAGCTTTCTTGAATCACCATCATCACGATCACGGGCGTCACGCCATCTTTTGGAAGTCCACCGTCCAACACAATCGATGTGTCTTCTTCCTTGCAAAAGACGGCGGTGCCGCCACCCTCATAAGAACGCAGTTGACTATCAAAAGACTCTTGGGGTTTCCACCCGTCCTGGGCCAGCTCATCCCGGAAGAACTCCAGGGTTTTCTTGGGGTCCAGAGGTATATCCAGGGAGACCATTCTCACACTCCCATCCCCAAAGGCCACGCTTCCAACTACCCTGGTCCCTTCGGGTACTGGAAAGCTGAAGTCGGCCGGCAGAGATCCCAGCGTGATCTGAGTCCATACGGCTCGTGCCGATCCAAAACTGAAGAGTCGCCCCACAAGCTCCTGGAGAGGGGTTGAGGCAGTGGTGAGCGTAGAAGAGACCATCGGAGTTGGTGTGGATGTTGGTCCGGCGACACAGGCAGTCGCCAACAAAACCAGAAATAACGCGAGACCGACTATACACATGGCTCTCTGGTTACTCTTTATCATGTGCCTCCAAATAAAGTTTCCGGCTAGACTATGCCGCCACATGTGCGAGCAACGATTCGCAGTACCGGTTCTGTTAATCATCGACGATGAGATCAAAGCTAAAGGATCGGTCATTGACCTCACCGTAGACCTTCCCCGAGATGCGAACCTGGGCCGGAGATGGTTTTGCCTCTTCAAGAGACCATTCCAGTTTTCTTATGATGATTTTGGGAATACCGCCGCCGATGGTCAGATCTCCCTCGATGGTTAATCCCAGAAGCTCTTTATCGAAATTGCCTTCCAGGCTGAAAGTCCCATCCATAAACAAGCCGCTGCTGTTCAGATCACAGTTGTTCCAGGTGCTGTCGATGCGTGTGGTCTGATCTTCCAGGTTGTGAGTAATAGCGCTGGCGCCGCAGGGGTACTCATGGGTGTGGTTTCCCCTTTGTCTCTCCACAGCTTCGTTAATGAGAAAACTGACCAGAAAGGATGATTGGTCATATACGAGTCGCTTCATATCCGATTCCGTCAGGGCCGACAGTGACTTGGAGGGATTGGGGATCGAATCAATGTCCATGGCGGACGTGTCGAATACCCGAGAGATCAGGGTCTCATCGTCCACCTTCACCGTTTCTCCCAGCAACATCACTGTCATCGAATCTAGTTTCAATATTTCAGAGATTCTTCCGGCGCCGTGATTGAGCTGCAATTCAACAGAAGCTATGGCAAATTCGTCGATCTGGACTTCTGTATCGCCATCTATGACCGCCGTCAGCTCTCCTTCCCAGATAATTCTGGAGATTGTCACCGCATCCGCTGTGGTTTCTCTGGAGCGAACTAGCAGGACCGTCTTCAGTTCACCACTCCCTTCAACAACAATCCCATCCCCAAGATCACAGCTGCTGAAAGTGGCGTACCGCCCGGTATCGGTGTTGTAGTAGTTGATCACGCCTCGCCGGACGCAGGGGAGGGAGATATCGAAGCCGCCATCTCCATATTCAACTAAGGCAACGGCCAACGTCATAACAGAAAGCCTTGAAGCCAAGCGCTGGACCGGTGTGAGTGTTGTCATAGGTGTCACAACAGGGCTGAGGTCCGCTGCCGCCCCAGTGGATGTCATGGTGGGCGGAGGGACATCCGGCATCTTCAGAATAAATGTGTCATGCGACCCCGAACTGGTCTGACCGGCGAAGGCGCCCTCGGTGGAGCCCACGACATACAGGCTCCCCTTACCATCCAACACCATACCTGCGGCCGCATCCCGTTTCTGGGTACCGAACTGGTTTGTCCAGATCTCAGTCCCCGCGGTGTCATACTTGCGTATAAAGACATCAGACCCTCCCAGGACGGGCTCCATATTGCTCTGGCCGGGGAGGGAGAGTCT
>JAUXKG010000231.1 GCA_030624355.1 Acidobacteriota bacterium | reverse complement strand
GTTGCGCTCGGTCGGCCTCCTCAGCGTACCGTACAGTACGCTTTCGGGGGCCTCGGTCGCGCGCCGTGTCAGGCCGGTGCTTTAGGCGCTTCGTGACGAGAACCTATTCATAATCCGGGCTATTGGGCGCCTCGGCGTACTGCACGAGTACGCCTGCGGTGCCCTTCGTTGCACGCCTTGTCATCGCGGCGCCTGCAACACTTCGTCACGAAAACCTATGCATCATCCGGGCGGGGCTCTGAGTCTAACTAGCTGAATCGCATTCCAACCTGTTCTTCATTCGGTATAGGATTCTGCCGGTATTTTTGATTTCCTCTGAGGCTTCCAGCGAAAAGCGCTCTTGAAACACTCTCTCGAAATGCTCTCGGGTGTAATTTGTAAAAATGTCTTCGCGGGTGGTCAGAAGTCTTTGCACCTGAGGATCCGTCTTGGGGACAAATTCGATGATAAGCCAGGTACAGATCTGCTTGAAAAACTCTGCGATCTTACCGAAGGGTAGGTTGTTGGAGATGGCCAGGTGGTGAACCAGCGCCAAGGCCAGAACCAAATCCACAGGGCCTCGCTCCAGCAGGGAACTGCGTTCCGTATTTTGCCAGCCCATGGCAGGGCTGGGGTTGGTCAAGTCTAGCAGCAGAGGAAGAAGAAGAGACTCCTCATCATGGACACTCAGAAGGTAGTTTTTCTCCACGGCGGCGGGGTCGATGTCGAAGCAGACGGTATGAATGCCCCTGTCGCTGGCGATTCGACTGAAAAGGCCGATGTTGGCCCCCATGTCCCATACGGTTTCCGGACGAGCCCGCTCTAGAAACTGGCCTACCAGTACTCTTTTGTGCTGAAAGCTCTCGCTGGAGTAATTGGCTTCCTGGTAATAGTTTGCCCATTCTGTGCTGTAGCCTTTCCAGGAAAGCCTTTTGATGCTCGATTCCAGGTTCTCAATCATTCCCTGCAGAGCGGTGAGGCCTATTCTGTGCCTGGCCGGTGAAGCCGCTGGCTTGTTGGAGAAATGCCGCTGGCTTTTGGCATGCAGGTGAATGTGGGTGAGCAGGGAAGGCCTGAAGCGAGTTCGCAGCGGCAGCAGAGAGCTAGTCAGATCCAGAGGAACTCCATCGATAAAGACTCGAAAGAGCTGGTTCAATCGAACATCGGTGTATGCCATCAGGGCCAGAGGTGCCAGAAAGTGCTGGCAGAACTGCCGGTAGGCGATCCACGGTTCGCCCTCCCTGAGCTTGTGAAAGGAGAGAGTGTCGATCAGGAGCGTTTTTCCCTGAGCGAACTGAATGTTGTAGGCACTGCCGTCCTTGAGCGACATCCCGTGCTCCAGTGCAATCTTTTGGATCTTCAGGGTGGCCAATGCAGCCCCCTTCAGTTGACTGAAGCACCACTCAAACGGGTACGACACGAATGGGATCAGTTCTGGCTTCAAGATCTTGTAGCAGTCGGCCGGATCGGAAGAAGAGATATTGTCAACTTCTTGGTGGGGCACCAGTAGGCTGAGGTCGACCAGGGCGTCATACAGCCCGGAGCCGATCAAGTGTTCATAGTGTTCCTGATACACCCGGTTGACCTGGCGATAGAGCTGTCTGCCGGAAGAAAAAAGAAAGCCGCTTGGATCCCGGAAAGACGCCGGCATTTTAGTCACTTAGTCATGGCTCTTTTTCGGTTCTTGGCTCTTGGAAAAACGTGCATTCAGGACTTGCTTTATCTTTTTCCAGTAGATCTTGACGGTCATCAGGCTGGCGAAAAAGGCAGCCAGCAGCGCCTGCAGGATGAGGCTTCCGGTTCCCGGATCCAGGTAGGCATGAACTTTCTGAGGAAACAGCAAGAGGAACAAGCCGATCAACAAAGCCGTTCCTCTGAGACGTCGAAACCCGATAATTGTCATCTCCCTGACAGGCGTTCTGGGGCTAGGTTACCATCTTTTTTGGCGGTAGAAAGCGGCCTGCTCAAATTCCGGCCAACAGATGGAGCTGATCCTTACGAGTCAGCCGGGCGCTTCCGCCCATCTCCACAGCCATCCTCACGACCTTTGTTCGCACGGCTGAATTTCGAGCCAGCGCCAGAGAGGCGCGGTGGGCCAGAAACGGGTGTTTTACAATCGACAGGATCAGCCGAGCGAGCTTGAAGGAGGGATCAAAATAGGCCTCTCTTTGAGTGCTGTATGTGGCCAGATCTTGGCTGGAGAGCTGCCCCGCAGGGAGCCGATGCTCTAGAACGCGGCAAGCCAGTTGAGCATCCTTCAGAGCGATGGTCATCCCTTGTCCGGTCACCGGGTCCACCGCGCCAGCCGCATCTCCCACCAGGATTAAACGGGAAGCGTGACAGCGTGACACCCGCAGGCTCACCGGGGAAGTACTCCCGATCGGTTCTTCGGGGTAAGGGTTCTTCACCTGTCTCACCAGCTCCGGGAAGAGCTTCAGGTGTTCGAAATAGAAATCGGCCAGCCCTGGATGGCCTGCGGAGCCTGCCTGTTTGAACAGGAGAAGAGTAATGCGTGCCCGGCCGTCCCCCAAGGGAGCGACGTAGGCTTCTCCAGCCCGACGGCAGTGAACCTCGACCAGGTTCGGGGGTCCCTTGAAGTGACAGTACTGGGTGCTCAGGGCAAATCGTTGGGAAGAGAGCGTGTGTCGGCGAATTCCAAAGCCGCAGTGAAATCGGGAGTGAATACCATCGGCTCCAACCAGCACCCTGGCTGTGTAGCTGTGGCGGATTCCCTCACACAGGCCCTCTACTTCGACCCCTTGAGTCCTGATCTGGATGGATTGCACGGCGAAGCCCTGACGGAAGGTCACGGAGGGCTGTTTTTCGGCCAATCGGGCCAGGCAAGAATCGAGCGTCACACGGGGGGTGATCCAACCGCTGGCAGTCTCGGAAACCTCCTGGAAATTCAGTGCCACTCGATTCCCTCCGGGCAGACAAAAATGAATTCCCTGAAAAGGACGAGCCCCCTGTCGGCTCAGCTCCTCCAGCACTCCCAGTTCCTGGAGAATAGTGGCTCCGGCCGGCATCAAGCCCTCACCGCAGATCTTTTCTCTGGGAAACAGTGCCTTGTCGAGCAGCAGCACCGAAAAACCCTGGCGACCCAGCAGAACCGCACTGGTAGATCCGGCTATGCCGGCCCCCACGACGATGATGTCATAGCGGGTCATCAGGGGACTTCTTTTTCCAGGAAATTCAGGACGATTTCGTAAAAGATGTGAATTCCCCTCTGAAAACCCTCAAGGGGGATCCGTTCCCGATCACCGTGCAGGGAGCCAATGATGTCGGGAGTGACAATCACCGGCAGCATCCCGTAAGCGGTGACTCCCCGTCGGCGAAACTGTGCCGAGTCGGTCCCATAGGGGATGATCACGGGACTGACCACGGCCTGCGGGTAATGTTTCTTCAACGTAGCTTCGATGACTCGAAAGAGCGGGGTTTCCGATGAACTCGATTCCGTGGAGACCGATTGGTACACCACCTCGATCTCGATCCTGGGATCATTGATGGTGGAACGGGTCTGTTGGATGAATTCTTCCGGAGACTCATCGGGCAGAAGACGACAATCCAGGGTGGCACTGCTGACTGAGGGGATCACGTTGATTTTGGGGGGATTCCCCACCCCGGCACTCAGGGTGGTGAGAGAAATAGTGTTCTGCCGAATCGCCCGCGTGAATTTGTTGTCGGGCAAGACACCGATTCGACGAGACATTTCACGCAGGACAGGATGGTCGCCCACCGATCCGGGACGGGAGAGTATCCTGTCCAGGGCAGCCATCAAGATTTGGTTGGCATTGTCTTCAATGGGCTGGGATCCATGTCCTGCCGTGCCCTGGGCCGTCAGTTTGAGCCACAACAGGCGCTTTTCCGCCACCGAGACGGCAAAAACGATCTTGTCGGTGGAGAGCAGCCCCTGAAGCCCGAATCCCCCTTCATCCAGCACATATTCCGGATCCAGTTGCGAAAAGTGATTTTCGATCATCCAGGCAGCCCCCAAACCGCCGCCAATCTCCTCGTCGGCCACTGCCAAAAGAAGGACATCTCGATCCAGAGGAACATTTTCTCGCTTGAGTCGAATCAGTGTCATCAGGTGAGTGATGCCGTGTGCTTTCATGTCCATAGCGCCTCGTCCCCAAAGGTAGCCATCACGGAGAATCGCTCCGAAGGGATCGAGGGGCCAGCGAGCGGGATCGGCCGGCACCACATCCATGTGATGGAGAAGAAGCAAAGGCTTCTTGTCGGAGGCGACCGTCGCACTGAGTCGGGCCAACAGGTTGGCTTTGGAGCCCGGAGCCGACTCATACAGAGTGGTGGCAATCCCTTCCCGCTCCAGTATGCTCTTGAGAAAGCGGGCCGACTCCAGAGTGTGCCCGGGTGGATTAGAGGTATCAATGCGCAGGTATTTCCTGAGGTACTGGAGTGCTTCTTCCTCAAACGATGGTTGGGCCGGCAGGGTGGATCCGTAAATCAACATGATGACACAGGGCAGGACTCGTTTCATCATGCTGGCAAGATAGCACGAGGTGATCGAG
This sequence comes from Acidobacteriota bacterium, assembly GCA_030624355.1. GTDB lineage: Bacteria > Acidobacteriota > UBA6911 > RPQK01 > JADFOI01 > JAUXKG01. Next base: position 488 of record JAUXKG010000231.1, on the reverse strand, counting down.
GAGAAAACCTTAGGACGGCACCCGCCGGTCGATGAAGTACAATAAGACCAGCAGCTTCGCCCAGCGGAGGAGTGGCCGAGTGGTTGAAGGCGGCGGTCTTGAAAACCGTTGTACCCTCACGGGTACCGTGGGTTCGAATCCTACCTCCTCCGCCAAAAAATCCCTAAGCCTGCATTATGCGTACTCCGGGCTAGGTCCACGGGAATCGAGCTTTTGATTCTTTCCACAATTCAAAAACCCTGGGATTCCCGGGACGGGTGGGGTAGACTGCTAGGCCATTAGCCAGACCCTTTAAGACAGAAGTTGAGATAAACGATGGCCCGAATGGAATGCCCATTGTGCGGTAAGGAAAATCCTCATGGAACCCAAAGGTGTCATTGTGGTCATGTCTTCCAGAAAACAAAGTGGGAACTTCCCGAGCCCTATATTCAAGATGGAAGGCCGAAAAGACCTCTGGGGGCATGGGTTATTTCAAGTGGTTTATTGGT
>JAUXKG010000438.1 GCA_030624355.1 Acidobacteriota bacterium | reverse complement strand
TCAAAACCCCGTCGTGAATCCCGGTGACATTGTTTGGGTGCCCAGCATGGACATCGGGTCTAAAAACTACGTCGTCTTTGGTGAGGTCGAGGACCCGGGAGTGGTATCGGCTCCCGGGGACATGACGTTGGTTACAGCTATTTCCATGGCGGGCAGTATGACCTTGAATGCGGAGCGCGACACGGTTTACGTCGCCCGTGCCCAGGGAGTTGGGAATGAACCCGAGGTCCTCAAGCTCGATATAAAGAGACTACAGGAGGAGGCTGATTTCTCTCAAAACATCACCTTGCAAGATAATGATGTCGTCTTTGTACCGCGACGCGGTCTTTCCAGGTTTAGGGATGTGGTTGCAGCCATCACTCCTGTGTTCAATCTTATAACGACCGCGGTCATTGTCGCGAGGCGATAGGTAGAATCGGACCATGGCTGAATTTGATCTCAACCTGCGAGACATCTTCCGCATCTTCAGGCGCCGGAAATGGGTAATCGTCCTCTCTCCCATCGCAGTGGCGACCCTGTCCTATCTGTTGTCGACACAACCCGATCCAGAGTACCAAGCTGAGGCGCTGCTGAAGATCTCCCGGGTAGCCACCAGCATGAATGCTCTTTTGATTGAGGCCATGACTTGGTATCAGGGAGACAACATTGCCACCCAGTCCGAGATCATCACCAGTCAAAAGATCAGAATACGGACAGCAGTGTGTCTGGCCGAGAACCACCCCGAGTTTGACCCACTGCGTTCATCAGATGGAGAGCAGGTAGACTACGTGGAACTTGAGGAGAGGGTTAGGAGAGATCCTGAGCTCTTGGCGCTGGTTGAGGAGATCGATGTCGCAACGGAGCAGAAAGGGGACAGCGATGTCGTAGGTATTCAGGCAAGTGCCGGTTCAGCGATGCTGGCTGTTGACATCGTCAATTGCACAGCTGAGGAGTTTGTGAAGTACAACGCTGCTGAGAAGAACAGTCAGATCCGAGAGGCTGTTCGGTTCATCAGGGAGAGAATTCAAGAGGTTGAAGGGGAGCTGGTTGTCTCTGAACGACGACTCCGGGAGTTCAAGACAGACAATGTTGGAGTCCTGGGCCTGAGCATGGACGACACAGCAGGTGTTCAGGACCGGTTTAGCCGGCTGGTGAGAGAAATCGCCACCCTGGAGAGGGGGATTGGACAGCTGCAGAAGATCAAGAATGTCGATCAGTACTTTGCTTTCTCTCCGGCCTTGACTGAGATTCAGGACCCGCTGATTGGCCAATTGGAAGTGCAGCTTCTGCAGCAGGTCAATCAGGTCAACGATTTGAAGGGGGAAAGGCATCGTCTGCTCCGCTACCGAACCGACAAGGCCAACGATGTCCAGCAAAATATTGTCCAAACAGAGGAACTGGAGAGACGAGTAGAGGAAACCATTTCCAGTTTGATCCGACGTTATGAAGCCATTCGAGACCAGTTGGCTGAGGAGCACCAGTCGTTGGTTGAGTATCAAGACAAGGTGTCCGGAGCCCCCGAACTTGCCACCCAACTGGAGTCTCTGGAACGACAGGTGGCTCTCAAATCGGACGCTCTCGACCTGTTCCAGAGACGGCTACAGGATGCGGAGATTCAAAACGCGGGTGAGGTGAGAGAGATCAGTATCGTCGAGTCAGCTGCCGAGGCCAGCCTCCTGCCTCAACAGTCGAGAACTCTAAAAGCCATGGTGGGACTGCTGATTGGACTCATTCTGGGAGGCATTTTTTCAGTCGTTCTGGAGTCTCTTGATACCTCCATCGGCACCATTGAGGACGTTGAGAGGTACGTTCAGCTTCCCGTGCTGGGAGTCATCCCCCATATGGATCGGGAAAAGATTCAGCAGAGCATACTCACAGAGGAGATGGGGAGCGACGTCACCTCTCGGGAGTTGGATCGCATGGCTGTTCTCTGTACCCATTTTACTCCCAAAGAACCTGTTTCTGAGTCTTTCCGTACCATGCGGGCCCATCTGGAGGTGCTGTTTAAGAATAACAACTGGAAGACCCTTCTGATGACCTCCTCCGTCCTGCAGGAGGGGAAGACGAGCACTGCCACCAACCTCGCAGTGGTGTTCGCCCAGTCGGGCCAGAAAACGATATTAATTGATGCTGACTTGCGTCGTCCCCAGGTGAATCAGGTTTTTGGACTTTCCAGAGGGCCCGGGCTGACCGAGGTTCTTCTCGGAGTGACGGATCTTGAGGAAGCAATTCGTTCCATCAATGATCTTATCCTGGGTAATTTCGGATTGAAGAATTCTCATATGACTCCGGGCCTTGAATATCTTTCTGTGATGACATCGGGAAGAAAGGTCGACAACCCGGCGGAGCTGCTGAGCTTCGAGCGGTTCACCGAGGTGCTTTCCACGATCAGAGATCAGTATGATGTCATTATCGTGGATGCTGCACCTGTGCTGCCTGTGGCGGACGCCTCACAGTTGGCACCCGCAATGGATGCGACGTTGCTTGGCTATCAGATCGGGCGGGCCGGCAGGGAAGTGGTCAGCCGGTCCAAGGCTCGGCTGAGCGGAGTGGGTGGAAACGTTGTTGGCCTTGTCATGAACGACATTGAGGCAGAAATTCAATATACAAGAGATTACGAATACTATAGTTATGGCTATAAGTACGAGGAGGCCACTCCTTCTAAGCCCCCTGGACTGTTGAGTCGCTTAAAGGGCGGACTTTCGAATCTCGGCCGTTCATCGGAGAGCCAAACTAAGGCTGCCGGCGGTTGGCGGCCCTCTATGAGAGAGGAACCGCAGAAACCTCAGAAGCGCCAGTCTCAGTCCCCACCCTCCTCTGAGCAGGAGATGGAGGACATCATGAAGCTGACTGATGACGAGGAGTAGCAAGTGCCGATCTGCGGAAACCGTTCTTGTTTCGTTGAGACAACT